>DASUQZ010000312.1:0-4822 GCA_036280335.1 Solirubrobacterales bacterium | reverse complement strand
AGCACGCGCTCCTCCAGCTCGGGGAAGGACTGCTTCGGGTCGACGGGCTCGAATCCGGACATGAAGGTGAGGATTCTATGAGGGTCAGAAAGCGCAGACCCGCCGTGGATTTCTGACTGACGAGCTAGGGTGCGGCCGATGGATCGCTACGACCTCAACGGCAAAGTCGCCCTGGTGACCGGTGCCGCCCGCGGCATCGGCTTCGAG
The DNA here is from genome assembly GCA_036280335.1 of Solirubrobacterales bacterium. Lineage (GTDB taxonomy): Bacteria > Actinomycetota > Thermoleophilia > Solirubrobacterales > 70-9 > VAYN01. Next base: position 4,615 of record DASUQZ010000312.1, on the reverse strand, counting down.
ACCGCCCGGCAGATGCACCTGCGCGGGGCCTCGGTGGCGGTGCTCGATCTCGACGCGGACGAGGCGCGCGAGGCGGCGGAGCGGATCGGGCCGCGGGCGATCGGGCTCGGCGGCGACGTCACCGACCAGGGCGCGCTGATGAACGCCGTCGCCAGGGTCGTCGAGGACTTCGGCGGGCTCGACGTCGCGGTCGCCAACGCGGGGATCGCCCAGAAGCAGTTCGCGACCGTGCGCGGGATCTCCGGCGAGGAATGGGAGCGGGTCTTCGAGGTCGACCTGCTCGGGGTCTGGCGGACGGTGCGGGCGGCGCTGCCGCAGATCGTCGAGCGCAAGGGCCAGATGATCGTCGTCTCCTCCGTCTACGCCTTCGCCAACGGCTTCGGCAACAGCCCCTACGCGGTCGCCAAGGCCGGGGTCGAGTCGCTCGGCCGGGCGCTGCGGGTGGAGCTCGCGCCGCATGGCGCCAGCGCAAGCGTCGCCTATTTCGGCTGGGTCGATACCAAACTCGTCCAGGACGCCTTCGCCACCGAGGACGCGCCGCGGGTGCGGGAACTGAGCCCGGAGTGGTTGCTGAAGCGGATCACCCCGGAAGAGGCCGGCGCCGGGCTGGTGAAGGGGATCGAGGAACGCGCCCCACGGATCTTCGTGCCGCGATGGTGGCGCTACGTCGCCGCCGTGCGCGGCCTCGTCAACCCGCTGCTCGACAAGCGGATGGAGAGCGACGCGAGGACCCGCGCGCTGATCCGCGACCTCGACGCGAAACGGCTCAGCGGCTGAGCCGCTCGAGGAGGCAGACGACCGATTCGTAGGGGGCGCCGGTGGCGCGCTCCATCGCGATCTCGCAGGTGCGGTTGCTGGAGAGGTGGGCGTCGAAGCGGCGGCCGGCGAGCTGCTCGGCCTGGGGACGGGTGGCGGAGGCGGTCAGCTCGGGGTGGGTGATGCCGCGGTCGCCGGCGAAGGCGCAGCAGGTGGCCGAGGGGGCGATGTAGACCTCGTCGGCGAGGGCCTCGGCGAGGAGGCGGAGCGGCGACGCGAGGCCGAGGCGGCGGGTGGCGCAGGTCGGGTGCGCGGTCGCGGCGGGGACCCTGCCGGTCAGCTCGAGGTCGGGCAAGAGGCGCAGCGCCCAGGCAACCGAATCGATGATCTCCAGCTTCCCGAGCCGCTCCGCGTTCTCACCCGTCAGGACCCCCTCGGCCGGTTCGGCGATCGCCCCGGTGCACGAGGCGGCGTCGATCACCACCGGCAGCTTCCCCTCCTCGCTCCATCCCCAGAGTCGTTCGACCATCTCGTTCGCCTTGTGCGCATGGGCGGCCGCGAACCCTTTCGAGCTCCAGGGCAACCCGCAGCAGCTCCCATCGACGTCCTCCGGAACCCAAACCGGCTGCCCAGCCCGTGCCGAAACCTCCACCAAAGCGTCAACCACAGCACGAACTTGCGATTGAGCACCGTGGGGGTGCTCAATCGCAAGTTCGTTGGATGAGGGCCCGAAGATGCGGTTCGTGCAGCTCGGGACGTAGACCGCGGCGGCCTGAGAGACGCCGGGGGAGGGTCTCGCCGGACGTTCCCCGCTGTTGTCCGCCGAGGCCCTCCCCCGGCGTCCCCAAGCGGCCGGCCCCGGGAGACCCTTCCCCCGCTCCGTCCGCCGCGCCAGCGGTCCACCGACCTTCAGCGCCACGCGCGACGCCTTCTCGACCGCCCCCCACCGCTTCGCCGCCGCCAGCGCCGCCTTTTCGGCGCGCTCGCCGTGCCGGGCAGTCCGCAGCTCCTTGACGAGCCGGCCGGTGTCGATTCCGAGCGGGCAGGCGATCTGGCAGGAGCCGTCGGTGGCGCAGGTCTCGACCGCGTCGTACTCGTACTCCTCCAGCAGCGCCCGCTGCACCGGCGAGCCCTCCGGCTGGCGCGCCATCTCCCGCCGCAGCACGATCCGCTGGCGGGGCGTCGTCGTCAGGTGGCGGCTCGGGCAGACGGGCTCGCAGAAGCCGCACTCGACGCACGTGGTCGCCCCGCCCCACTCCTCGATCGCCGGGGTCGTTTTCAGGTTGCGCAGGTGCACGCCGGGGTCGCGGCTGAGCAGGACGCCCGGGGAGAGCACTCCGTCCGGGTCGGCGAGCCGCTTCACCCGCCACATCAGCGCGGTTGCCTTCTCCCCCCACTCGCGCTCTACATAAGGGGCCATGTTCACCCCGGTCCCGTGCTCGGCCTTCAGCGAGCCGTCGTACTTGTCGACGATCAGCTCGACCAGGCCGCCCATGAAGGCCTCGTAGCGGTCGAGGTCCTCCTGCTTGGCGAAGTCCGGGGTCAGCATGAAGTGGAGGTTCCCCGCCGAGGCGTGGCCGGCGACCCCCGGCAGGAAGCCGTGTTCCATCAGCAGCGCCTGCAGGTCCTTGGCGCCTTCGGCGACCCGCTCCGGCGGCACGCAGACGTCCTCGACGATCAGCGCCGTCCCCTCCGGCCGCACCCGGCCGATCAGCCCGTGCAGCCCCTCGCGCACCCGCCAGGCGAGCTCGATCGCCTCCGGCTCGCGCGTGAACTCGATCGGGCGGATCAGCTCGTGGGAGCCGAGGATCGCTTCGGCGCGGAGCACCTGCGCGGCCAGGTCGCCCTCGTCGGCGCCGCCGAACTCGACCAGCAGCACCGCCGACTCCGGCGGCAGCTCTTTCCACTCCTGCGGCGCCCCGACCATGTTCCAGGCGGCGGTGATCAGCGCCGGCGCGACCATCAGCTCGACCGCGGTGGCGCCGGAGGCGACCAGGTCCTGGACGGGCGCGATCGCCTCGTCGATGCCGGGGAAGTGGACCCAGGCGGTGGTGGTCGCCGGCGGCACCGGCACCGTCTCGAAGACGACCTCGGCGACGAAGGCCAGCGTGCCCTCCGAGCCGATCAGCAGGCGGCGGAAGATCTCCAGCGGCTCGTCGGCGTCGAGGAAGGCGCAGAGCCGGTAGCCGGTCGTGTTCTTGATCGCGAACTTGCGGCGGATGCGCTCGGCCAGCTCGGCGTCGGCGCGGATCTCGTCGCGGATCGCCTCCAGCCCGGCGGCCAGCTCCGGCTCGGCGGCGGCGAAGCGCTCGGCGGCGCCGGGCGCGCCGGTGTCGATCTTCGTCCCCGAGGGGAGCACGAAGGTCAGCTCCCGCACCGTCGAGTAGGAGTCCTTGGTGACGCCGCAGCGCATCCCGCCCGAGTTGTTGGCGACGACGCCGCCGACCGTGCAGACGTCGGTGCTGGCGGGGTCGGGGCCGAGTTTGCGCCCGTGGGGGGCGAGGACGCGGTTGGCGTGGCCGAGAATCGTCCCCGGCTTGACCCGCGCCCGGGCGCCGTCCTCCTCGACCCGGACGCCGCCGAAGTTCTTGCGGACGTCGACGAGGATGCCGTCGCTCTGGCCCTGGCCGTTGAGGCTGGTGCCGCCGGCGCGGAAGGTAACGGGGATGCCGCGCTCGCGGCCGAAGCGCAGCACCTTGGCGACGTCGTCGGCGTCGCGCGCCTCGACCACGGCGCGGGGGAAGAGCCGGTAGGGGCTGGCGTCGGAGGCGTAGGCGACGAGGTCGCTGACCCGGTGCAGGACGCGGCCGGAGCCGAGCAGCGCCTCCAGGTCGCGGCGTAGCGAGGGATCGACGCCCGCGGCGAGCTCGTCCGGCGCGCGGTCGGGAACCGGCTGGCTCGGCGGCGGCGGGACCGGGCGGGAGGAGCGCTGGAGCAGCGGCGCCATCAGAGCGAGCTCCCTCCGATGTGCCGGTGCGGGGGCATCGCCTAGAAGAGAGACATCCCCGGCGCCACCGGCACTTCGACCAGCTCGGGCTGCGAGGAGGCCAGCGCGGAGCTGAGCGCACCCGCGACCTCGTCGCGGGTCTTCGCGCGGTGCGCCTTCACCCCGTAGCCCTCGGCCACGGCGGCGACGTCGAGCTTCGGCAGGTCGAGGCCGGGGGCGGCGCTGACCTGCTCGACTTCGGCGAACCACTTGAGGATCGCGTACTCCTCGTTCTGGAGGACGAGGAAGGTGACCGGCGCCTGGTAGGCGACGGCGCTCCAGAAGGCGGTGATCGCGTACTGCGCCGAGCCCTCGCCGAGCACGCAGACGACCGGGCGGTCGGGCTGGGCGAGCTGCACCCCCACCGAGGCGGCGAGGCCGAAGCCGAGGCCGCCGCCGGCGCTGAAGTAGTAGCTGCCGGGCCGGGAGATGCGCAGCTGGTTGCGCAGCGCCAGCGTGCTCGAGGGCGACTCGAGGACGACGATCGCGTCCTCGGGCATCACCTCGGCGAGGGCGGTGTGGACGGTCGAGGCGTTGAGCGGATCGCTGGGCGGGATTTCCTGCGGGCCGGGGTTCGGCTCCGGCGCCGGGCGCGATGACTCGGGGACCGCCTCCAGCAGCGCTTCCAGCGTCAGGCAGACGTTGGCGACGATCGCATCGCCCATCGGCGCCCGCACCGCCTCGTCGTGGTCGCTGGTGATCGCGACCAGCTCCGCCCCCTCGGGCAGCAGCGGCCCGGGGATGTGCGGGTAGTACGGGAAGACCGAGCTGCCGACGACGAGGATCAGGTCGTGGCCCTCGAGCGTCTGCCCGACGGGCCCGATCGCCGGCGGCAGGACGCCGCGGAAGTTGGGGTGGTTCTCGGGGAAGCCG
>DASUQZ010000311.1:0-7565 GCA_036280335.1 Solirubrobacterales bacterium | reverse complement strand
TGCCTTCTTCAACCGACTCTTCCAGCATCTCGAGCTCCCGCCCCATCAAGCTGTCCCAGTCCTTCCAGGGATAGGGGCTAGCTTCAGGAGCCTGCTCCTGCCGGGGGGCGTCGGGCTCAGATGACTGGAAGCTTTTGTCTTCCATGAGTCTAGGTTAGCGACTTCTTTTCGAGCTTTTCAAGGCGCTCTCCGTGTTCTTTCAACCTCTCCCTCGCCAGTCGATCGAGAGCCGTTTGGTGATGGATGCTCCTTTGCTGGACCTTGGCCGATCGAGGCGGTAGATCTCTTCGGCTTTCAGCCGTAGTTCTTTACCCAGCGCTGCATGCTCCACCAAGGAGCCGGCGGCAGGGATTTCTCCCCCTACAGGCCGGCGACGAGCTTGCCGACGGTTTCCTGCGTGAAGTAGGGGCCGTAGGTGCGGGAGCGGTCGTCGAGGTGGAGGTAGGAGTTGAGGCCGTTGATCTGGGTGCCGCCGGCGATCAGCCAGCCGCCGCCGCTGGCCCCGGGGGCCCAGTGGCAGCGGATCCCCAGCGTCGGCGGGCCGGGGAAGGGGAAGCTGAGCCGGTCGTCGCCGATGTAGGGGGAGCTGCAGCCCTGCATCCGCTTGACGTTGCCGGGATACCCGAAGGTGGAGAACGTCTGGGCGCGGGGGAGGCCGAGGGCGATCGTGGCGCCGCCGCCGACCGCGTCGGCGACGTTCAGGCCGCGCTTGTTGGGCAGGGTGAGGAAGGCGCCGAGGTCGAAGTCGGGGTTGCCGGTCCTGCTCCACTGGCGGGGCGCGAAGATCTTGCTGCGGCGGGCGGCGAAGGCGCCGAAGGGGGCCTCGCCGGCGGTGTAGGCGGGGACGAAGAGGAGGTCGCGGAACCAGATCGTGCGCCCCTCTTCGTTGCCGGTGTTGACGCAGTGGCCGGCGGTCAGGACCAGCTGGCGGGTGGGGCTGTCGATCGCCGTGCCCGAGCAGTAGCCGCGCTTGTTGCCGACGCGGATGAAGATGCGCCCGTTGTAGGAGTAGGGCGGGACCTCGGGGGTCTCGACGGTGAGGAAGCTGGCGCCGGCGGTGGGCGCGGGGCGGCCGAGGCGGAGGCCGGTCCTGCCCTCCTCGTCGAGGACGAGGTCGAGCGGCCGCGCGCTCGCCATCCGCTCGGGGGTCCAGTAGCGAAGGACGCGGGCGGCTTCGGCCTGCTCGGAGGAGGCGGTGGCGAGGGCGGGGGCGGGGGCGTGGGTGCGCCCGCCGGCGTCGGCGCCCGGGACGAGGAGCAGCACGAAGACCAGGAGGTAGGCGAGCAGGGCCATCGCCAGCGGGTGTGTGGTGGGGTGGTGGCGCAAGGCGCCCGAGGATAGAGATCGTGCTCGGCGGGGTGGCACGATCGGCCACCCCGCCGGGGGCGCTGCGTCAGCGGACCAGCGGGATGACGCAGCGGAATTTCTTGGTGGCGGTGGAAACCGCTGAGTTGATCGAGCTTGATGGGGAGACGGTGACTGCGGCGTAGAGATCTGCCCCAGAGACATTCGTCAGATCTCCCGTCCACTCGTCCCCCTCCAGCGCGATCCCCGGCACCTGCGAGAAGGCGGCGAGGGTGAGCGCATCGGGCAGCTCCCCGCCCTGGGCGGCGCAGGAGGAGGCGGCCGCCGGCGCGTTGAGGGCGCTGTTCGCGATCAGCTGCCAGCAGGCGCCCGCGAAGAAGCGGGTCCCGGTCCCGCACCCCGCCTCGTAGCCGTTGACGGTTTTCGCGTTCTCCGCGTTGGCGGCATTGAGCGCCGTCTCGGCGTCTTTGGCCGACTGCGCGTGCACGGCGCTCACCGCCGAGGGCACCTGGCCCAGGGTCGAGCTGTCGATATGGATGCCGGTGATCGACCCCGGCGCCAGCTGGCTGGCCTTGATCGTCCCCGGCTTCAGCCGGTTCCCCGGCACCGAGCCGATCGCCAACCGGTTCCCCGGCATCGACTTCACCTTGACCGTGCGCCCGTTGATCTTCCCGGCGGCGTACACGGTCCCACCCATCGCCGCCACCAGCGCCAGGCCGGCGACGATCAGCGCCGGCGCCTGCCGGCGAAGTCCCCTACTCATCGAGTGCTTCCCCCTTACATCGATTTGGATTGAGATGAAGCCCGAGCACCCGCTCAGGCGTCTGAAAGTGGCGGCACCCTAGCCCCGCTTCTCCGCCGCTGGACGAATGTCTACACGCCGGTTCGTCAAATGTCTTGCGTTAAGAAACGAGGTGAGGCATAAACAGTCAGGTTTTTAACGCGGTGGGAGACTTGTGAGATCAGACAACCTGTCAACTTTTGACAAGGCGAGCTTTATTACTAAAGCCGTTTGCTAAAGCCACCTAAAGCGGATTGCCCTCGGCTCTATTGACGCGGTGTCCAGTTATCCGGCCGTACCGTGCCCAGAAGCCCGGTCCTTAAAGGAATCCCTGCCCTAAAACTCGGTATTGCCAGAATTCGTTCAAGCGGTAAGAGTCCGGCTCCGAATGGGCGGGGGAGAGCTACTTGGACGGATGGGGCTGGCGGGTGCCTTCGCACTTCTGCTGGTCGCCTGCATCGCTGCTCCCGTCGTCGCGCAGCCCATCCTGGTCTCCCCGGAAGAGGACCCGGTCGCGCAGGAAGAAGCGCTCGAATCCCCGCAGGCGATAGCCGAGCGCGAGGAATCCGAGTACGCCTTCGTCAACCTGACCCCGGCCCAGGAAGAGAACCTCCTGCGGGAGCACTTCGCGCCACAGCTGCAGGCGATCGACGCCGACCCGGCGCGGCTCCTCGCCGACCTGACCCTCGAGCGGATCGACTCGCCGACCGAGGCGCTGGTCACGATCGAAGGGAAGAAGGCGCTGCTCGAATCCGAAGTGCCGCTGCGCGTGCCGGAGGAGGACGGCGACCTCCACAAGGTCGAACTCGAGCTGGAGGAGACGGCGAGCGGATTCGAGCCGGCCAACCCCCTGGTCGACCTCACCCTTCCCGACGCCGCCGACGAGCCGATCCGGATCGGCGACGAGGGGCTGACGGTCACCCCGATCGGCACCGCCGACACCGCGGCCTCGCCCCTGGGGGGAGAGGACCTCTTCCTGCCCGCCGCCCACGAGGACACCAGCCTGCTGCTCTCGCCGATCGCCGGCGGCCTCGAGCTCTCGGCGCTGATCGCCTCCCGCAACAGCCCCGAGCAGCTCGCCTTCGAGGTCACCCTCCCCGAAGGCGCGGCGCTGCGCGCGGAGGAAAGCGGCGGCGCCGCCGTGGTGCGCGAAGGCGAGATCCTCGCCACCGTCAGCGCGCCGCGGGCGCTCGACGCACAGGGGACGGAGGTCCCGGTCTCCCTCGCCGTCGCCGGCAACACCCTGACCGTCGCCGTCCCCCACCGCGAAGCCGACGTCGCCTACCCGCTCTTCGTCGACCCGCAGATCGTCGAAGAAAACTGGGCCGGCTTCGCCGACACCAGCAAACTCAACTACTGGAACTGGCAGTGGAGCGGGGTCGGGCCCGAAGACTTCATCGGCTGGCGCTCCTGCATCGTCACCTGCTGGGGCAACGGCCTCTACCTCCGCGCCCGCGCCAACTTCACCTACCCGGGCGGCAGCTGGGGTCGCTGGTGGTTCACCCCGCAGGGGCAGACCACCTTCATCAGCCGGGCGGTCCTCGGCCCGATCAACATGGACGGCCACGGCTGCTGGGGCAACGAGCCCCACGGCTACGTCGGGGTCTGGAACGACTACAGCGGCTGGAAAGTGCTCGCGAACGCCTACCCGACCGGCTGGGGCACCTACGTCGACACCGGCATCGGCCAGAACCTCGGCCCCGGCACCCGCACCGTCTTCGTCGGCATGCACGCGGGCGGCACCGTCAACCTCAACTGCGGCCGCGACTACCGCCTCGGGGGCGCGACGCTCGTCCTCGAAGACCCCGAGCACCCGACCGCGGGGGCGCCCTGGGGCTACCCGACCGGCTGGATCAAAGACGGGGAGAAATTCACGGTCAACGCCCCGGTCAGCGACCCCGGGCTGGGAGTCAAGAAATCGTCGTTCCATCCCACCGGCGCGGTCACCCTCTTCTCCACGCTCGGCTGCGACGGGCACTACTCGAACCCCTGCCCCGCCAACCACACCTTCCAATTCGCGGTCGGCGCCGACAGCTTCGACGAAGGCGAAAAAACGGTCGAATTCAGCGCCGAGGACGTGCTCGAAAAAGGCTCGAACACCCAGGAATGGCCGCTGAAGGTCGACCGCACGCCGCCCGAAGTCGTCCTCGGCGGCCAGCTGGCGATCGCCACCGGCGAGACCCAGGGCGACGAGAACGACAACAAGGACCGGGCCCTCACCCTGCCGGTCTACAACCTGCAGATCGACGCCACCGACGGGAAACTCCCGGGCGAAGTCGCCTCGGGCGCCGACAAACGTTCGGGCGTCAAAAGCATCGAAGTCTTCCTCGACCAGAAAACGACCCCGGAGGCGAGCTGGGAAGCGAGCTCCTGCCCCGCCGGCAACTGCCCGCTGAGCAAAACCTTCGCGCTGAAACTGAACGAACTCGGGGCGCTGACCGAGCACACGCTGCGGGTCCTGGTCAGGGACTTCGCCGGCAACAAACCGCGGGAACGGAAAATCGAGTTCGAATACATCCCGGCGACCGGGATGAAGGACGAGTACGTGATGCAGTACTTCCCGCTCCCGGACGGCAGCGGCGACGAAGACGAGGAAGAGCACCCGCGCCGTCCCGAACTGGCGGTGAACCTCGTCAACGGCAACCTCGTCTACCGCCAGAAGGACGTCGACGTGCAGACCGCCGGCGCCGACCTCGAGGTGGAGCTCTTCTACAACTCGCTGCTGCCGGAGTCCGAGAACACGGAGTGGGGGGACGGCTGGACGATGGGGGAGGAGCCCTCCCTCGAGATCGAGGAGCCGGAAGGCGGGGCGCCGCCGACCGAGGCGACGATCCGCGAGGAGAGCGGGGCGATCGAGAGCAAGGTCGACCTGCCGACGGCCGTCGGCGAGGAAAGCTTCGACAAGCGCACCCAGGCGACGATCACCAAGGAGGCGGGCGGGGGCTATGAGGTCAGCGACGCCAGCGGCGAAACCGGCGACTCCCTGGTCTTCTCGCCGAGCGGCCGGCTGGAGGAAGTCGAGAACGGCACCTCCGCCACCGTCGACTACACCTACGCAGAAGGCGCCCTCGAGGAGATCGCGATCGAGGATCCCGGCACCGCGAACGTCCCGCCCGGCAGCCTCGAAGCCGACGACGGGCCTCCCGGGGTTGCGATCTGGCACTCCGCCAACTTCGGCACCCCCGGCAGCGAACCGGGCCAGCTCAAAGCCCCCGCCGACGTCGTCCTCGACGGCCAGGGCAACCTCCTCGTCCTCGACCGCGAAAACAACCGCGTGCAGAAGTTCTCCCCCGGCGGCGAGCTCATCTCCCAGTTCGGCGGCGAGGGCAGCGCCGACGGGCAGCTCAGCAACCCGAGCGCTCTCGCCCTCGACGGCGAAGGCAACGTCTGGGTCGCCGACGCCGGCAACTCCCGCATCCAGAAGTTCTCTCCCCAGGGCCAGTTCCTCGCCAAGTTCGGCACCTTCGGCTGGGGCGCGGGGCAGATCTTCGCCCCCAACGGGATCGCGATCGGCGCCGACGGCTCGATCTGGCTCTCCGAACACCTCCGCGTGCAGCGCTTCACCCCCGCCGGCCAGCTGATCGAGCGGGTCGGCGCCGAAGAGCTCTCGGCCTCCACCGCCGTCGCCATCGACGCCGACGGCAACGCCTATGTCACCGACAACGAAAAAGACCAGGTCGTCGTCTTCGACGAAGAGGGCGACCACCTGCGCAGCTTCGGCTCGCAGGGGACCGGCCCGGGGCAGTTCGAAAACGCCACCGAGGTCGACGCCGACGCCGACGGCTACGTCTGGGTGGCCGACTCAGAAGCCGACCGCGTCCAGCTCTTCACCGCCGCCGGCGACCACATCGCCGCCTTCGGCTCCCCGGGCTCGGGCGCCGAGCAGCTCCAGCTCGAGCACTGGACCGGGATCGCCTCCGACGGCAACGGACGGGTCTGGGTGGCCGACGCGGGGAACGACCGGGTCAGCGACTGGATCGGCGGCCGCTACGAGCCCACCGAAGAACAGGTCCCCGCCGAAGACGACCCGCAGATCGAAATCGACCGCACCGAAGGGGGGATGGTCGAGAGCGTCGAAGGGGAGGAGGCCGGCGTCGTCAGCTATGGGCACGACGGCGATCTGCTGACCTCCGTCGATGGCCCGGACAGCGAAGCCGACTTCACCTACGACGGCGCCGGGCGGATGACGAAAGTCACCCTCGCCAACGGCACCTACGCCGAAATCGCCTACGCGGCGACCTTCGGCCGCGTCCAATCGGTCACCGTCGCCCTCAACGGCGTCAACCCGAAAACCACCCACTTCACCTACAGCGACGAACCGCGGCGGACCGTCGTCACCCCGCCCGACGGGCCGATCACCACCTACGACTTCGCCGCCGACGGCTCGGTCTTCAAGTGGTGGAACGCGAGCCAGCCGCCGGTCTTCGACGACATCGCCGGCACGCTTTACGAAAACGCCGAAACCGCCCAGCCGATCGCGGTCGGCCTGCACAACCTCAATATGCAGGTCCACTCCGACGAGGGCATCGCCTCGATCCAGGTCGTCGCCAACAACAACCAGCTGGTCGACGAAAAGACCTGCACCTTCGACCCCGAACAGCCCACCAGCTGCCTGACCGTCAACAACGAGTGGGTGACCGAAACCCTCAACTGGCCCCCGGGCATCGTCCACCTCGAAGTCATCGCCACCGACCGCATCGGCAACTCAGCCAGCGAGCGCTTCTGGGTCAATATCCCCTACACGCCACCCCCGGATCCCGAAGCCGAAGAACCCCCCAGGTTCAGCGAGATCCTCCGCTTCCGCGAAGAATTCGGCCTCGACCTGGACCTGAAAGGCGACGAGTTCGCCATCAACGACCGCATCTTCGACCTGATCGGCGCCTGGCACAACCCGCTGACGCCGGAAGGGGAAGTGGCGCGGGCTACGGATGCGAAGTGGGGGGTTCCGCTGAGGGCTATTGATGCGGCGGAGCTTGAATATCGGGAATGGTATTTGGAACGAGCGGCAGGCGAGATCGCTGCATGGGCTGGAGCCCACGCAGCATCTTCTTATGGTGGCTACTATGTGGACAATCGGGCGGGAGGAATCATCTATGTTGGCTTCACCGCTGACCATCAAGCGAAGGTTCAAGCGCTGAAGACGAGCGGCTCGGTTAGTGCTCCGAGCAGGATCCACCCCAGCCCCGCTATCCCGACTGTGCCAGTGGAAGTGCTTCATGGCATGTCGCGGACCGCGAGTGAAGCGCCGTCATCAGCGACGATTGTCGAAGGTGGAGTCGACATCGCTAAACAAGTACTCTCGGTAGGCGCTATTGATGTAACTGCAGCTAACGCTTGGCTAGTCAGTCAATTCGGTACGAATGCTCCTGTGTCTGTCCATCAGGCACTCAGCTGGAATGGAGCCGTTGCGCACTGGAGCCGCAAAGGACCGCTCTTCGGGGGCCAAGCAGTAGGTCACTACGAGAGCATTGGAGGTGAA
>DASUQZ010000310.1:0-2359 GCA_036280335.1 Solirubrobacterales bacterium | reverse complement strand
TGGGCGACCCACTCAAGCCGGAAGGCGGACTGGCGATCCTGCGAGGCAACCTCGCTCCCGAGGGTGCGGTCGTGAAGCTGGCCGGCACGGAGCGCCGCAAGCAGGTCGGCCCGGCCCGCGTCTTCGAGTCAGAGGAAGAATGCTTCCGCGCGGTCAAGGGCCAACAGATCCGTCCGGGCGACATCGTCGTCATCCGCAACGAGGGCCCGGCCGGCGGCCCAGGCATGCGGGAGATGCTCCAGGTGACCGCGGCGATCGTCGGCGAGGGGCTGGGGGAGAGCGTGGCGATGGTCACCGACGGCCGCTTCTCCGGCGCCACCCGCGGGCTGATGATCGGCCACGTCGCCCCCGAGGCGGCCAAAGGCGGTCCGATCGCGGCGATCCGCGAGGGCGATGAGATCACCGTCGACATCGACAGCCGCAGCCTCAGCGTCGCCCTCTCCGACGAGGAGATCGCCCAGCGCGTCGCGGACTACAAGTCGCCGCCCTCGCCCTTCGGCCGCGGCGTGATGTCGAAGTACGCGGCGACCGTCTCCTCCGCCGCCCGCGGTGCCGTCACCGGCTAGACGGCTTCCGCGTCAACCCACTGCCGTGTCGTGTGCCGCCCGCAGCGGCTGCGAGGACTCGATGAAGTCTTCGAGCAGCGGGTTGAACCGGCTCGGCCGCTCGAGCTGGGGGAGGTGGCCGGTGCGCTCGAAGATCTCGAGGCGGGACTTCGGGATCAGGCGGTGGTATCCGAGCGCCGCCTCGACCGGGACGACCTGGTCGTTGAGTCCCCAGACGACCATCGTCGGGATCTCGATCTCCGGCAGCCGGGCGCGGGTGTCGTAGCCCCAGATCGCCGCCAGCGCGTCGGAGAACCCGGGCGCCTGCAGCCCCGGCCGCACCTGCTCGGCCAGCAGCTCGGGGCGCAGCTTGTTGGGGTTGCGGAAGATTCGGCCGAAGGCGAGCTTGCGCCCGCGGGGGCGCGTCCAGTAGGAGCGGCGTTCGCCGCTCATCATCGGGATCGCCGCTTTGAAGATGCGCGCCGCGGCGTCCAGCGAGCGGCCCTCCCACTCGGCGAAGCTGATCCCGGCGGCGGAGATCAGGACCAGGCGGTCGAAACGCTCCGGCTGCTGGATCACCGCCTCGGTGGCGATGAACCCGCCCATCGAGTTGCCGACCAGGGCGGCGACCTGGTCGATCCCGAGCCGCTCGCAGAAGTCGTGGATGAAGCGCCCGTAGTTGGCCATCGTCAGCTCCCACGAGGGCAGCGGGCTATCGCCGAACCCCGGCAGGTCGAGCGCGATCGCCCGGTAGCTGCGGCCGCACCAGGGCAGGTTCTCGAGCCAGTTGCGCCAGCAGCCGGCGATGCCGTGGACGAAGAGGATCGGTTCGCCCTCGCCGATTTCGGCGTAGTTGACCCGCTCGGCTCCGGGCAGGTCGACCTGACGAAGGTGCTGGCGCCAGTCGATTCCGAGCCATTCCGGCGTCGGGTCGGAGTTGCCGTAGTCGGAGGCTGGGAAGGCGGGAACCGGGCCGGTTTCGAAATCAGGCATAGCCCATCCTTTCCAAAACCGGGATCTCGCGGATCTGCGGCGGCTGCAGGTGGTCCCAGAGGATCCCTCGCGGGCGGGCGTAGGTGCGCTCGACGTCGATCACCGCTCGCGGCGTCGCGATCAGGTCGACGGGGAGGTCGTGGTCGGTGACCATCAGGTGCTGGCGCAGGATCTGGATCGGGTGGACGGTGGTCGCGACCGTGGTGTGGTCGTCGATCTTGCCGGCGTCGGCGAGGATCCCGTACTCGAGGTCGTGGTAGCCGCCGCCTTTTCCGACCCGGGCGCCGCTGAGGTTGACCGCGACCGAGCCGCAGAGGATCAGGTCGACCTCGGGCAGGTCGTCGAGGGCGACGACGCGGCCGTGCTTGAGCGCCCCCTTGATCGTCGCCGCCTCTTTCATCGCCGCCTTCGAGAGCCGTTTCGGTTCCAGCACTCGAAAGGGGTGGGGGTCGCGCAGGCGCGGCACCGCCATGATCACTGTCTTGCCCTCCTCGAGGGCGATGCGGCGGGCGTGGGTCTGCGGCGAGTCGGGGTTCGCCTTGATCACCCGTGCCCGCTTCCAGAGCCGGTGGCCGGCGAGCTTCTCGGCCGCCAGTTTGGCCCCGGCGAAGTTCGGGATCCGTCCCTCGGCACCGGGGAAGCGGGAGACGCCCTCGCGTTCCATCGCCTTCCAGACCTCCTCGCGGACTTCGTCCTTGGTGCGCACCGTTCGCGAAAGATATCCGGCGTCACTGCCGATAGAACCGGTGCACATGCGAAATTGCAGGGAAGAGCACCTGATTGGCCGAACTTGGTCACTGCTTAGACTTTTGGGAACCGGC
>DASUQZ010000309.1:0-4023 GCA_036280335.1 Solirubrobacterales bacterium | reverse complement strand
TCGGTGAGGAGGCCGCGGGCATCCTGGATCAGTTCGATGGCCTGGTCGAGGGGAATCCGCTGGACCGTCTCGCGCAGGGGGGCCGCCAGCAGGGGGCTCAACGCTCCCGCTTCTTCAGCGTCGTCGATGGCGCGAACGAGACCGGCGCGGATCGCCCTCGCCAGCTTCGCGTCCGTGATCCCGAAGCGCTCCTGGAATCGCTCGCGCCCCTGCTCCGTAAACAGGTACTGGGCGAGGGTCTCGCGGGTGACGCCGAGCTGGCAGGCGGCGCCGTCCAGGGCCGAGATCGAGAACTGGTTGGCGATCTCCCCCAGGCCCTGAGGATCGCTCCACTCGCGCGGCTTGCACGGGTTCTGGACCTGCTTCGGCTCATACGAGGAGCCGCCCGCCGCCAGGTAGGCGCCGACCAGGAGCAGCGAGGCGATCACCGCCGCCACGATCAGCAGCGTCCCGCGGCTGCGGGCCTCGCCGCTCACAGCTCCACCCTCCGGGCCAGCGCGATCGGCGCCAGCGCGATCAGGCCGAGCAGAGCCGCGAGCAGGAACGAGGTGCTGAAGGCGTGGGTGGCGCCGCGATCGAGCTGGTCCTGCAGTTCGTCCCGCAGCTGCACGACTTCCTCGCGCTCGCCCGGGTCCTCGGGAAGCGGCTCGAAGGCCGGCCCGATCGTCGGCACTTTGCCCCGCTCGGCTTCGAGCCGCTCGTTGACCCGCTCGGCCAGATCCAGCTTCAGCAGCGGGCTGGCCGGCGAGTCGAGGATCACGGCCGTGCCGGCGTCGATCGCGTCCCGCCGCTGCTCGGCGATTTCGGCGGTGAAGATCGGCGTCAGGAGCAGCAGACCGACGACCACCCCGGCGTGGCGGGAGGCGATCGTCCAGCCGCCGTGGATCGCCTGCGGCGCCCGCCCGGCCAGCGCCGTCTCGGTCAGCGCCGAGAGCACCAGGGAGAGGCCGATGCCGACGAGGACCTGCGGCGGCAGGGTCAGCGCCACGGTCGCCTTCGGCAGGAAGGCGAGGGCGGCGAGGCCGCCGGCGAGGAGGATCGCGCCCGCCGCGGCCCGGGCGCGGGCGTCGGGGACGAGCCTCGTCAGCGGACCGCCGAGCACGGCCGCCAGCGGCATCACCGAGACGACGATCGCCGCCCCGATCGGGGTCATCCGCCAGCCCTCGATCAGCAGCAGCACGAGCAGGAAGAGGGCGGCGGCGATCGCGGCCGAGACCATCGCCAGCGCCAGGTTCGCCCAGAGGTGCGGCCGGCCGGTGCGGCGCAGCTCCGGCTCGATGATCCCGGTCGCCGCCTCATGCCTGGCGACGGCGAGGATCGGCACCGCCGCCGCGAGCGCCACCGGCACCTGGATCAGGAAGATCGACTGCCAGGAGACGAGCTCGGTGAGCAGGCCGCCCACCGCCGGCCCCAGCGCCGCCCCCGTCGCCCCGGCGCTCGCCCAGATGGCGGTGGCGCGGCGCTCGGAGCCGACCGTCGCCGGCAGCAGCTCCAGCGCCGCCGTCACCGCGACGGCTCCGCCGAGCGCCTGCACGCAGCGGGCGGCGATCAGGGTCGAGAGCTCCTCGGCGATCCCGCAGGCGAGGCCGGCCCCGGCGAAGACGGCCAGGCCGACCGCGGCCGCCCGGCCCGGGCCCACCCGCCGCGCCAGCAGGGCCGCCGGCACCGCCGCCAGCGCCATCACCAGGTTGAAGGAGACCAGCACCCAGGTGACGCCGGCGACGCTCGTGTCCAGCTCCCGGTAGATGTCCGGCAGGGCGAGGACGACGATCGAGGAATCGGCGAGGACGATGCCGACGGCAAGCGCCAGGGCGGCGACGCGGGGTCGGGGGGCGGCGCCGTTAATAGCCGAGCTCCATGGCGTACTCGCGGCGGTACTCCTCCCGCTTCTCCAGCACCTCTTCGACGTAGGCGCGGGTTTCGGGGAAGCCGATGTCCTCCAGGGAGAGCCCCGCCCCGCCCCACTCGTCGGCGTTGCCGGGGCCGGCGTTGTAGCCGGCGAGCGCCGCCACCTCGTCGCCGTCGTAGCGGTCGAGCAGTTCGGCCAGCAGGAAGGTCCCGTAGCGGATGTTCAGTTCCGGGTCGGAGAGATCGGAGAGCTCGAAGGTGGTGCCGCCGCTCTGCCTCTCGATGTATTCCGCCGCTTCCGGGGTGATCTGCATCAACCCACGCGCCCCCGCGCTCGAGGTCTGGTCCGTGAACTTGGACTCGGAGTAGATCACGGCCGCGATCAGGGCTGCGTCGACTTCCTTTTCCTCCGCCTGCTGGCGGATCACGTCCTCGTGGCGCAACGGCAGGGTCAGCTCCTGCAGGGCCTTGTCGAAGGTGCCGCCGGCGACCAGGGCGCCGGCGAACACCCCGACCAGCACGGCAAGGGTGCCGAGGGCGGCGATGCGACGGCGGCGGCGCACCTTGCGGCTCATCGGCGCAGCTTTGCGAGCAGGGCGGACAACGCCTGCTCCAGGTCCTCCACGGTGCCGTCGTTCTCGACCATGTGATCGGCCAGTTCGGCCTTTTCCATCTGCGTCAGCTGCCGCGCCTCGCGCTCGTCGACGAGAGCGTGGCCGCGGGCGCCCGCCCGCTCGCGCCGCACCTCGTCGGCGGCGATCACGGCGACGGTTGTGTCGAAGGCCTTGTCGCTGCCCGCCTCGAAGAGGAGCGGCACCTCGACCACCGCCACCTCGGTCTCCTCCGGCAGCGAGGCCAGCCACTCCGCCGTCCGCTGCTGCACCAGCGGGTGGATCTGCTGCTCGAGCCAGGTCAGCTGCTCGGGGTCGGCGAAGACGATCTCGCCGATCTTCGCCCGGTTGACGCCGTCGGCGGAGACGACCTCGGGGCCCCAACGCTCGACCAGGCGCCCGCGCAGCGGCTCGCCTTCGAGCAGCTCGTGGACGACCGCGTCGCTGGAGAGGGTCGCCGCCCCGAGCCGCGCGAACGCTTTCAGCGCCTCCGACTTACCGGCCGCGATGCCGCCGGTCAGCCCGATCTTCAGTGGCGCCACGGGCGCCGCTCAGGCCTGCTCGGATTCGCCCGTCTCGGCGTCGTCGCTCGACGCGTCCTCGCCGGCGGCCTCGTCGAGGTCGTCCGGCGCATCCGGGCGCTCCTGCACCGATTCGCCCTCCTGGGGCACGTCCTCGGTGGTGCCGTTGGCCTCGGCGACCGGGGCCGGCTCGGCCTCCTCGGACGCCTCGACCTCCTCCGGCAGCTCGCCAGGAGCCTCTTCGGACGGGGCGTCAGCCTCAGCCGTCTCTTCCGCGGGTGGCGCCTCCTCGGCCGGGGCCTCTTCCGCGGCGGGAACCTCCTCAGCAGTGGCGGCCCCTTCGGCCTGGGCGATCTGCTCCCCCAGTCCGGCCATCGCCATGTTCTGGCCCTCGACCCGCTTGATGCTGAGCGAGAGGCGGCGCCGCTCTTCGTCGATCTCGAGGATCTTCACGTTCAGCTTGGAGCCGGGCTCGACCACTTCGCTCGGGTTCTCGACGTGGTGGTCGGCGAGCTCGGAGATGTGGACCAGGCCCTCCACCCCCGGCAGGATTTCGACGAAGGCGCCGAAGGCGACGACCTTGGTCACCGTGCCCTCGAGGACGTCGCCGCCGCGATGGGTGTTGATCACCCGCTGCCACGGGTCCTCCTGGGTCTGCTTCAGGCCCAGTGAGATGCGCTGGCGGTCGCGGTCGATGTCGAGGACTTTGATCCGCACCGTGTCGCCGATCGAGACGACTTCGGAGGGGTGGTTGACGTGGCTCCAGGAAAGCTCGGAGATGTGGATCAGGCCGTCGATCCCGTCGAGGTCGACGAAGGCGCCGAAGTCGACGATGTTGGAGATCTTGCCTTCGACGACCAGGCCCGGCTCGAGGCGGCCGAGGATCTGCTCGCGGACCTCTTTGCGCTCCTCCTCCAGCACCGCGCGGCGCGAGAGGACGACGTTGTTGCGGGAGCGGTTGAGCTCGATCACCTTGCACTCGAGCGTCTGGCCCCTGAACTCGTCGAGGTTGTGGACCCGCCGGATATCGACGAGCGACGCGG
>DASUQZ010000308.1:0-2138 GCA_036280335.1 Solirubrobacterales bacterium | reverse complement strand
ACCGGCTAGACCCGAGGTCGTGAAAGCCCTGATCCTGGCCGGCGGCGCCGGCACCCGCCTGCGCCCGATCACCCACACCTCGGCCAAGCAGCTGGTGCCGGTGGCGAACAAGCCCGTGCTCTTCTACGGGATCGAGGCCCTGGTCGAGGCCGGCGTGAAGGAGGTCGGGATCATCATCGCCCCGGAGACCGGCGATGAGATCCGCGAGGCCTGCGGCGACGGCTCCCGCTTCGGCGCCGAGATCACCTACATCGTCCAGGACGAGCCCGCCGGGCTCGCCCACGCGGTTCTCACCGCGGAGGAGTTCATCGGCGGCTCCCCCTTCGTCATGTACCTGGGCGACAACCTCCTCCGGGACGGCCTCCGCGGCCTCGTCTCCACCTTCGAGGAGCACGGCCCCGACGCGCTGATCCTGCTCACCCCGGTCGATGACCCGCAGTCCTACGGGGTCGCCGAGCTCGACGACGAAGAGCACATCGTCCGCCTGATCGAGAAGCCGAAAGACCCGCCCTCGAACCTCGCCCTGGTCGGCGTCTACCTCTTCAGCAACCTGATCTTCGACGCCGCCCGCTCGCTGGAGCCCTCCTGGCGCGGCGAGCTCGAGATCACCGAGGCGATCCAGAAGCTGATCGACGACGGCCGCAGCGTCCGCTCCGAGGTCGTGCGCGGCTGGTGGAAGGACACCGGCCAGCTCGCCGACATGCTCGAGGCCAACCGGCTCGTCCTCGAGGAGCTGGTCACCGAGGTCGAGGGCGACGTCGACGAAGACTCCAAGGTCGAAGGCCGGGTCGTGATCGCCCCGGGCGCCAGGCTCGAGCGCGCGGTCGTCCGCGGCCCGGCCGTGATCGGCGCCGGCGCCCACATCGAGGACGCCTTCATCGGCCCCTACACCTCGATCGGCGACGACGTCCACGTCCGCCGCTCCGAAGTCGAGAACTCGATCGTCCTCGCCGGCTCGGTGGTCGAGGACCTCGGCACCCGGATGGAGGCCAGCCTGCTGGGCAAGGAAGTGAAGCTGACCCGCAGCCAGGGGATGCCGCAGACGTTGCAGCTGCTGGTCGGCGACCGCTCCGAGATCAAACTGGTCTAGTGGCCTGGCGCGCCAGCGCGCGGGCTGCCTGGGCGGCGTTCTGGCCGAGCCGCCTCGTCGTCTTCGGGGTCGCGATCTGGGTCACGGTGGCGAACTTCGTTCCCGCCGGGGAGGACGTCTCCGGCCTCGTCGGCCATCCCTTCAGCGGTCCCTGGCCGGCCCAGAACCTGCTCGACCTGGTCTTCTCGCCGCTGGCGGCGTGGGACGCCAAGCACTACCTGGCGATCGCCTACGACGGCTACGTCGAAAGCGGCGAAGGGCTGACGCCGCAGGAATACCGATACGCCTTCTTCCCGCTCTACCCCGGCACCGTGGGGGTGCTGAGCGGCTGGGGGGCGAGCGCGGGGGCGACCCTGATCGCCGCCTACGCGGTCTCGCTCTCCTGCTTCTTCGGCGCCCTGGCGCTGCTCCACCGGCTGGTCACGATCGAACTCGGCGAGCGCCTCGCGGCGCCGGCCTTGCTCCTGCTCTCGTTCTTCCCGACCGCCTTCTTCTTCGGCATCCCCTACAGCGAGTCGATGTTCCTCCTGCTCGCCGTCGCCGCCTTCCTCGCCGCCCGCACCGGCCACTGGGCGACCGCCGGCGTCGTCCTCGCGCTCGCCTCGGCGACCCGCGTCCCCGGCCTCCTGCTGGTCGTCCCGGTGGCGCTGCTCTACCTGTACGGGCCGCGCGCCGGCCGCGAGCCCGACCGGGAGGGAGGGCGCCGGCCGCGCTACCGGCTTCGCCCCGACTTCGGCTGGCTGCTGCTGGCGCCGCTCGGCCTCCTCGCCTTCAGCCTCTACCTGCACTTCGCGGTCGGCGACGGGCTCGCCTGGAGCGACGCCCAGGCCCTCTTCGGCCGCCACAACGTCGACCCCCTGACCGGTGCCTGGGCGGGGACCCGGGAGGCGGCGAAGGGCGTCGTCCACATCGTCGAGGGCACCGCCGCGGGAACCTTCGACTACCTCAACGTGATGCAGTTCGCCTTCGTCGCCTTCGCCGTCGCCGGCGGCATCGGCGCCCTGCGGATGCTGCCGCCCGCCTACGGCGTCTGGGTCCTGATCTCGCT
>DASUQZ010000307.1:0-8125 GCA_036280335.1 Solirubrobacterales bacterium | reverse complement strand
GTCCGCTTCCAGGCGCAGGAGCAGATCCCGATGCCCCTCGACCAGGCTGTGCTCGAGCATCAGGTAGTCGGTGGCGTTGCCGACGGGGAGGGGGGGCAGCCGCAGGTCGACGTGGTCGTCGTCGCCGCCCGTCGCGACATGGTCACCCAGTTCGTCGAGCCGCTGCGCCGCGCCGGCCTCGAACCGGTCGGAATCGACCTCTCCGCCTTCGCGATGATCCGCGCTCTTGCCGGGATCGTCGCGCCCGCCGAGGCCGCGACCGAGGTTCTCGGGGAGGGGCAGGCTCCGGCGGACCCGCCGCCGCGCCCGGACGACGCGGTCCTCTACTGCAACGTCGGCGACGTGATGAACCTCGCCGTCGCCCGCGGTCGCTCCTGCCTCTTCACCCGCGTCTCGATGGTCGGGATGGAGGCGATGACGGGCCGGCTGACGGCCGAAGGCGGGCTGGTTCCCGAGCATGCCGCCCAGTGGCTGACCCACGTCGGCGTCGATCGCCCGCTCGAGGAGATCGAGGGGGACCCCGAGACCGTCACCCGCGCCAGACGGGTGCTCGAGGAGGGGGTCCACAGCCTCGTCGACGAGATGCGCCTCTCCCTCGACTACTACGGCGCCCAGGAGGGGGCGGTTCCGGTCGGGCAGATCGTCCTCTGCGGGCCGGGCAGCGCAATCCCCGGGCTCGCCCGCGTGATGGAAAGCGGTGTCAGCCTGCCGATCGTCGCCGCCCGCCCGCCCGCCTTCGCCGGCTACGCCGACGACGCGGCGGCGCGCCTGACCCTCGCCTACGGACTCGCCCTGGAGAACTGAGATGCGTCCGATCAACCTCATCCCGCTCGAGGAGCGCCGTGGAACTCACGCGCCGATGCGCACCGGGCCGATGCCCTACCTGCTGGTGGGTGCGCTCGCGCTCGCGCTCGTCGGGATGGCGCTGCTGGTGCTGGCCGGCAACCAGGTGTCCGAGCGCGAAGCCGAAGTCGCGCAGTTGAAGCGGGAAGACGCGGCCGCCCAGGCGCGGGCGCAGGAGCTCTCGGGCTTCACCCAGTTCCGCAGCCTCCAGGAACAGCGCGCGCAGACGATCAGCAGCCTCGCCGACAGCCGCTTCGACTGGGAGCGGGTGATGCGCGAACTGGCTCTGATCCTTCCGGACAACGCCTGGCTGGTGACCTTGAACGCGACCGCTTCGCCGAACTCAGGGGCCGGTGGGGAAGGCTCGAGCGGAGGGGCATCCCTGCGAGGGGCGGTTCCGGGGCCGGCTCTCGAACTGCAGGGCTGCGCGAGCGGCCAGGAGGCGGTCGCGGGCTTCGTCACGGCGCTCAAGGACATCGACGGCGTGACCCGTGTGGGCGTCGAATCTTCCGAGCTGGGAGAAGAAGAAGAAGCCGGGGCGGCGGAAGCCGGAAGCGGCGAAGCGTCCGCGGGAGGCGGAAACGAGGACTGCCAGACGCGCGACTTCATCGCCCAGTTCTCGATCGTGGTCGCCTTCGACGCCGCGCCCGTTCCGCCGAGCACGACCGAAGCTCCGGTTGCGACCACCCCGGCTGAAGAAACCGATGCCGACGAAGGGGAGGAAGGCTGAGATGAAGCTCGATTCAGCCTCGTCTCGCGTTCTGGTGGCGGCGATGGTCGGGATCGCGGTGCTGTCGGCCGCCTTCTGGATGCTGCTGCTCAGTCCGAAGCGCGAAGAAGCGAGCAAACTCGGCAAGCAGGTCGAAAAACTGGAGACCTCGCTCGCGGCACACGAAGCCGAAGTCGACCAGGCACTGCAGGCTCGCGAGGAATTCCCGCGCAACTACGAGCAGCTGGTCGTCCTGGGCAAGGCGGTTCCCGCGGATGACGACACCGCCTCGCTGTTGATCCAGCTGAACCGGATCGCCAATTCGGCCGACGTCAACTTCCGGAATCTCTCGTTGAGCTCCGACGGGGGGGAAGCGGCGGCGGCCCCTGCTCCCGCACCGACCAGCGAAGCGGGCGGCACCACCGCAGGGAGTGCCTCGCCGACCGAGGTGGCGGCCTCGACCCTGCCCCTGGGTGCGACCGTCGGGCCTGCCGGCTTGGCGGTGATGCCCTACGAGCTCAACTTCGACGGCGGGTTCTTCGAAATCGCCGACTTCATCAAGGAGCTCGACGCTCTGGTCAAGACCGAAAACGAAAAGGTCGCGGTCAACGGCCGGCTCTTCACGATCGACGGATTCAACCTCGCGCCGGCCTCCAACAAGCCGTTCCCGGCGCTGCAGGCGACCTTCTCCGTCACCACCTACCTGACCCCGCCGAGCGAGGGGGTGACCGGCGGCGCCACGCCGACCGGGCCCACCGAAGCCACCCCCGCCTCGGCGACGATCGGAGCGACCCCATGAAGCGCGTCGGACCGGAGCTGAAGATGCCTGATCTGAAGCAGGTGAAGGTGCCGAAGTTCGCCTCGGACCTCTATTACGACCTGCACGATCGCCGCCTGCTGCCGCTGGTGGGCCTGATCCTCGTCGCGATCGTCGCGACGCCGTTCCTGTTGGGGTCGGATCCCGAGACGGTGGAGGCGCCGCCGCCCGCTGCCGGCGCGACGGCGCTCGAGGGGGCGCAGGCCTCCGAGCTGACCGTGGTGGAGGCTCATCCGGGGTTGCGCGACTATCGGAAGCGCCTGTCCGGCCGGACCCCGACCAATCCCTTCAAGCAGCGCTTCACCGGTGCGGCCAAGGGCGGCCAGCTGCCGAACGTCGACTCCGGGCTGACGGATCCGGAAAGCTCCGACGGTGGGAGTGGCGGCGGCTCCGGTGGCGGCGAACCCGCTCCAGCCCCGCCTTCCTCCACTCCGGTCGAACCGGCCCCTGAGCCGGCCCCGGCGGCGCCGGGCGGTGGCGGCGGCGGAGAGGACGAGGACGGGGACGGTCTCCCCGACGGCTCCACCCTCTACACGTACGTCCTCGACCTCGAGATCACCAAGATCGTGCCGAAGCCGAACGGGGGCGTCGAGAAAACCGGGCCGACGCGCCGGGAGAACGTGAAGCCGCCGCAACCTCTGCCGGGCGCCAAGGCCCCGGTCGTCACCTACCTCGGGCTGGGCGCCAAGGAGCCGCGCCGGCCGCTGTTCCTGATCTCCCCCGACGTCACCGCCGTCTACGGCGAAGCGGAATGCGTGGCGGGAACCGACATCTGCCAGATGATCGCCCTCGACCCCGAATTCCCGGTCACCCTCGTCTACGGGGAAAACGACGTCCGCTACAAGATCAAGCTCCTGGACATCACCCCGGCCCCGATCAAGCCCCCCTCCACCTGATCGCAGAGCGAAATCGCCCAGCGCTTCAGTAAGTGAAGCCATGTGGCTACACTTGGTGAAGCGAGACGTTGTGTGACCGCCGTCTCTTTCGATCATGAGTGCCGAGAGCAACTCCAGCTGCCCCGTCTGCAAGACCGCCGAAGTCGTCTGCGGCAAGTGGACGTTGCTGCTGATCCGCGACCTCGCCGAGGGCAGCGCCCGCTTCTGCGAGCTCGAGCGCTCGCTGGAGGGCATCAGCCCCCGCACCCTCTCCCTGCGCCTGCGCGCCCTGGAGGAGGAAGGCATCGTCGCTCGCCACACCTACCCCGAGGTGCCGCCCCGGGTCGAGTACGCGCTGACGCCGAAAGGCGAGGCGCTGGTCCCCCTCGTCGAGGACATGCGCAGCTACGGCATGCGCTGGCTGCTCGGCGACGCGGCCGACCCGGTCGACGAGCGCCAGCCGGCGCGCGTCTAGCCTCGTCGACCAGGTCTGAGGGGGAGCTGTGGGCAGGGAGAGAACCAGCTGACCAGCACCTTGGACGGCACCACCTATGACTACGACGGCGGGGCGCCTGATCGAAGTCGATTGCGGCGAGCAGTCGACGACCTACGCCTGGAGCCCCTTGGACGAGCTCACCGCCGTCGATGACGAAGTCCAGGAAGTCCTCTACGCCTACGACGCCTCGGCAGGCAGGCGGCACGCGATGACGGCTCGGCCATTCGGCTAAGCCACTTCGGCGATCTCTCGGATACTCCGATACTGGACACCGATGCAGAAGGGCAGCCGACCATGAGTACGTCCAGGGGCCGGCTGGTTTGATCGAGCAACGCTCCGGCGGGGCGACCGAGTTCCCGTTGCCCGACGCCCATGGCGACGTCACGGCAATCGCCGACGAAGCTGTCGAAGTGGTTTCCAGGCAGACCCATCGGCAGAAGCGTGACGATGAAACCGCTACCCCTACGCCTGGAACGATCCGATGAACAGCTACCCCATTGAAACCGTTAACGATGTCTTCTTCGAGTAAGAACCCCGGTACCGAAACCTTTGATCGCATTCAGAGGTGGGCGGTAATCCCCATCGTCATCGTCTCAGCGGTTCTTGCAATTTGGCGCAACGATGTTTCTTGGGCCCTGCTTCCTGTTGCGTTGGTTGCCGGCGCACTTTTTCTGTTCCTAGTTATGGGAGGCGCGAAGGTCGTTCGGGAGTGGGGCATAAGCCTTCTTAGCCGACGGAAGGGATAGGAGTGGGGCCCACTACACACATGGGTCTTACAGCAGGTCCAGAGGACTGTCCCGTGGGCGGAGCTATTGGCTGCTACAACCCTGTTCTAGCTAGGTCCATTGGACAATGTTGATCATTGCCGGATTACTTATTTCAATCCTGAGCTGGATAGGGGTAGTCCGGTTGATCGTGTGGAGCTACAATCGACAGGCGGCCGCCCTGGTTGTATCGGACCATTCGCTCGACGGCCAATTTCAACCTTTAGCGATGAAGGACGTTATGACCTACCATACGGTAGGTTGGACGGTAGCCATATTTGTATTTTTTGTTCTCCTAGAGATGGCGTCGTTCCCCCTTTGGCAGCTATTGGGATTTGCTGGCGTGTTGGCACTTGTGTATGGGACCAGCGCTATCTCAAGAGGGGAAACTGAATGGGTTAGGAAAAATAATCCTGCGGCTGCACCATTGTTCGGACGGCGAAGGGATCAGGTTTGGTACCGCGTCTTAATGGTGGCGGAGTGGGCGAGTTACCTTGCGGTGATCATCCTCACGGTGCATCTGTTGTTCAGCTTGAGCGATTGATCGATTGGAGCACCCCGGCCGAGGGTGTCCCGGCATAGACTCCAGCCCAGGCGAGGGGACGCCTGTGCCAGACGCGGCGGAAGGTGCCTAGGGCAAAAGCGGCAAGGCGCCAGAGATTTCATGGCCGGCGCGCGTCTAAGCGCGGCCGCAACGCGGTTCCCCGAACGGCTGCCTGGAGTTGCAGGAAACGCTTCTGTGCGCAGAAGTTGAGATGTGCCTTATTAAGTTGTGTCTTAATATGTCTGATGGCCTTCTTCAACCGCAAAGACGAGCTGGCGGCACTTTCGGAGCGGCTGCGGTCGGACCGCGGCGAGTACTTCGTGCTCTATGGCCGCCGCCGGGTGGGGAAGAGCGAGCTGCTGCGCCATTTCGGGGAGAGCTGTCGCCAGTTCTACTTCGAGGCGAGCGCCGGGAGCCGACGGGATCAACTTGATGATCTCGGAGCAGAGCTTTCGCAATTCAGCGGACGTGCCCTCTACGCAGAGCAGCCCCTGAGCAACTGGCGAGCGGCCTTTGCCGCCTTCTCCGAACTGCTCGAAGGCGGGCAGACGATGATCGTGCTCGACGAGTTCCAGTTCATCGCTCGCCAGGAGCCGGAGATCGGCTCCCTGCTCAACCGCTTCGTGAGCGAGCACGGCGACAACCCGGACCTCTTCCTCTGCCTGTCGGGCTCGGACATCAGCTTCTTCGAGCGCAAGGTGGTCGGATACGGGGCAACCACCTACGGACGCCGCACCGGCTCCCTGCGCCTGTTGCCGTTTCACTGGCGCGAGATCGGCGCCTTCGTCCCCGACTGGAGCATCGAGGGCAGGATCAGGGCCTGGGCCGTGTTCGGTGGCATCCCCTACTACCTGAAGGAGATCGATCCCGCCGAGTCTCTCCCCGAGACGATCCGCCGCGCCATCCTCTACCCCGACGGGCTCCTGCGGGAGGAGCCACGCTTCCTGCTCTCCCAGGAGAGTCGTCTGCGAGAGCAGGCGACCTACATGTCGTGCCTGCGGGCGATCGCCGGCGGCGATACCCGCCTCAACGAGATCGCCCAACGGGTCGGCCGCTCCGCTCCGGAGGCTCGCGCCTTCCTCGAGGTGCTCGAGGAGATGGGGCTCGTCGAGCGCCGCTACCCGGTGACCCGGACCTCGGGCAGGAAGGTCAGCTACGCGATCGTCGACCCCTTCCTGCGGTTCTGGTTCCGCTTCGTCGCCCCCCGGGAAAGCCGCCTTGCGACCCGCCGCGACGCGGATCGCTACCTCGAGGAATCGGTGATGCCGGAGCTCGATAAGTTCGTTTCCGAGGATGCGTTCGAGCGCATCTGCCAGGACTGGCTGGGCGATCAGCTCGGCGCCGCCGAGGTGGGGTGGTGGTGGGGGTCGATCCGCCGCCGCCAGAACGGGAAATTGCGCAACAGCACCTACGAGGCCGACGCGGTTGCGGTCGACGCCGACGGGCGGGTGATGGCACTCGGGTCCTGCAAATGGCCGGGGGCCGGCAACAATCGGCATCTGCACGAGGCTGGAGAGCTCGACAAGCTGGAGACGATCAGAGAAGAGCTCGAAGCGCCTGATGCCGCCCTTTACTTCTTCGATCGAGTCGGATTCTCACCCCGCCTGCAGGAACTGGCGTCCGAGCGGGAGGACGTCCACCTGGTGTCGGTGGGCGAGCTGGAGCCAGCGGCACGAATGTAAGAGCCGCAGCGGCATGATTGTAAGAGACCGGGCGGCATGAATGTGAAGGTCAGCCCGCCGGTGGCGAGCATCTCCCAACGCCGGCGCCTGCCAAGCCGGGTGCAAGTGATCGTGCAAGCGCAGGAGGCCCAGGCGCTGGGCGGAAGCCTGGGGCGTGCGTGATTTCCTCCTGAACGAATCGATCAAGCGGCTTGCCACCGAGGCCGCGACGCGGTTCAGCTCGCTGGTCGCGATGGGGGAGGAGATCCCGTTCGACGTCGCCGCCGACGACGGCGACGAGTCCGCCTTCTACAGCTACGTGCCGATGACCGGCCGCTACGTGCGCGAGCACGCCGAGGAGCTGCGGGCGCTGCCGAGCTTCGCGCCCGCCCGCGAGGCCGCCGTCGAGGCCGGGGTCGCCGCTCCGTATCTGGAGGCGCGGGGGGAGGGCGTTCCCGCAGACCCCGGCGCCCGCGCCGAGCTGATGCTCGTCACCTTCTTCGCCGAGCTCTGGGAGGGCTCGGCCGGCTTCGCGCTCGATCGCGAGCGGCTCGAGGCGGCGCTGGCGACGCTCGACGCCGAAGCCCGCGACGCCGACGAGGCCGAGGTGCTGATCGTCCCGATCGTCGGCCTGCGGATGTCGATGCCGCGGCTGCAACTGCCGCGCGGCGTGCGGATCGTCCGCGCCGACTCGATCGAGGCGCCGATCGACGCGATGCGCAGCGAGGGGATGGGCCGGGCCGCCTGGGAGCCGCAGTACCTGGCGGTCGCCGAGCAGGACTCCGAAGGCGGGATCGAGACGGCGCTGCAGCAGCTGCGCGAGCTGGTCAGCGTGATGAGGCTCTTCAAGGGGGGCGGGATCGGCCTCGGCCCCTACGCCTTCGCCCCCACCGGCGAGGGCTGCTGGCGGCGGATCGCCACCGGCGCCCCGGCGACGCGGCCGGGCGGCTACCGCCTCGACGAGGCGGAGGCCGAGGAGCTGATCGAGTTCGGGACCGCGCTGGAGGCGCGCCCGGATCCCGACAGCGCCCTCACCTGGGCGGTCGGGCGCTTCGAGATGGGCTGCGAGCGTGCCACCGCGCTCGAGGGCCTCAGCGACCACCTGCTGGCGATGCGCGCGGTGCTCGAGGGCCACGGCCCGGTCGGAGCCTCGCTGCCGCTCCGCGCCGCGGCGCTGATCGCCGACGAGTCGATGGACCGCATCGAGGCCGGCGAGCGGGTCGAGGCGGTCCTGGGGCTGGAGCGGGCGATGATGAACGGCCGCCCGATCGAGCGCGCCGTCGAGCTGGCGACCTGGATGGAGGAGGGCACCCGCCGCCTGCTGCGCGAAGCCGCGCTGGGCGAGCTCGGCAACGACCTCAGCACCGTCGCCGACGAGACCCTGATCGTCAGCGGCCTCGCCGAAGGCGACGCCGA
>DASUQZ010000306.1:0-2381 GCA_036280335.1 Solirubrobacterales bacterium | reverse complement strand
CGACCTCGAAGTGGACCGGCGCCAGGACCTTGATCTCCGGCTCGCCGTCGCCGCCCGGCTCGAAGCCGGGCAGGTAGCCGTCGGCGCTGGAGAGGCGACGGATCGCGGTCGGGCGGTTGTTGGTCCAGCGGACGCCGGTTGCCGCCCGCATGAACTCCGCCCAGTCGCCGGTCAGGGCAGGGTTGGCCGCCGGTTCCAGGGCGGCGACGACTTCGTCGCGGTCGCCGACCAGCTGGGTGAAGAAGTACTCCTTGCCGACTTTGGCGTAGGGGCCGAGGGTGCGGCCGCGGGCGCCCTTCCACCAGCCGACCCCCGCGTGGTAGAGCGCTTTCACCCGCACGTCTTCGCAGTCGAGCTCGTTGGTCTTGTCGACCTCGAGCAGGTCGGTGAGGCCGCCGTAGTGGTCGGCGTCGCAGTGGCTGGCGATCATCGCGTCGAGGACGATCCTGTCCTCGGCGTAGTCCTTGAAGAACTTCCAGTCGACGAAGTCGGCGGCGTTCTTGCCGGTGTTCTGGTCCCCCCGCCGGTTGCCGCCGTCGATCATCAGGTGACGTCCGTTCGGCGTCTTGACGAGGATGCCGTCGCCCTGTTCGACGTCGATGAAGTAGAGCTCGAGCAGCGGCTGGCCGCCGAGTGCCTTTTCGTCGACCCAGCCAAACGTCGTCCGGCCGCGGGCCCGCACCTGGACCCGGTCGCCGGTCTTGCCGAGGACTTCGACCTGATCCCCCCAAAGGAGATAGATCGAGTGCTCCTTCCCCGTCGGCGCGCGGAAGAGCGGGGTGGTGTCGAGGCTGACGTGGTCGATCGTTTTCGCCATTGCCGCCGAGTCTTGCCTCGATCGGCCGGCGAAGCAAAAACCTCTGAGTTCTCAAATGCGATCTGGTGACGCAGCGACGCGACCTACCACTCGCCGCGGCGCGCCTTCGCCCAGAGGTCGATCTCGCCGTCGGCGGTGCCGGTCAGGCGGTCGATCTCGGCCAGCTCGTCGTCGGCGAGGTCGAGGTTGTCGAGCGCGTCGACGTTCTGCTCCAGCTGCTCGACCGAGGAGGCGCCGATCACGAGGCTGGTGACGCGCTCGTCCCGCAGCGCCCAGGCGAGGGCGAGCTGGGCGAGCGTCTGTCCGCGGCTCGTGGCGATTTCGTTCAGTTCCCGCAGGCGCTCGATCCTCTCCTCGTTCAGCCACTCGCGGTCGAAGGTTTCCCCGCGCGCCGCCCGCGATCCCTCCGGGATGCCGTCGAGGTAGCGGTCGGTGAGGAGCCCCTGCGCCAGGGCGGTGAAGCCGATCACCCCGACGCCCAGCTCCGCCGTCACCTCGAGCAAACCCTCGTTCTCGATCCAGCGGTTCAGCATCGAGTAGGAGGGCTGGTGGATCAGCAGTGGCGCCCCGAGGTCGCGGAGGATCGCCGCCGCCTCGCGGGTGCGGTCGGCGTCGTAGGAAGAGATCCCGACGTAGAGCGCCTTGCCCTGCCGCACGGCGGCGTCGAGCGCGCCCATCGTCTCCTCCAGCGGGGTCGAGCCGTCGAGCCGGTGGCTGTAGAAGATGTCGACGTACTCCAGGTCCATCCGCCGCAGCGACTGGTCGAGCGAGGAGAGCAGGTACTTGCGGGAGCCGCCGCCCTGGCCGTAGGGGCCCGGCCACATGTCCCAGCCGGCCTTGGTCGAGATCACCATCTCGTCGCGGTAGGGGCCGAAGTCCTCGCGCATCAGTCGCCCAAAGTTGAGCTCCGCCGAGCCGTAGGGCGGGCCGTAGTTGTTGGCGAGATCGTGGTGGGTGATGCCGAGGTCGAAGGCGCGGCGCGCGATCGCCCGCTGCGTCTCGAAGGGCCGGTCGTCGCCGAAGTTGTGCCAGTAGCCGAGCGAGAGCACGGGCAGGTCGAGGCCGGAACGGCCGCAGCGCCGGTAGCGCATCTTCCCCTCGTAGCGGTCCGGGGCGGCGAGGTAGCTCATGCCGCTGCGGCTACCCGCCGCGGGGGCGGTTAAGCCGCTTGCCAGAATCCCGGCGGTGATCGAGGCCGTCACCTTCGACTTCTGGAACACGATCGCGACGGTGCCGCCGGGGGCGATGTCGGCGGCGCGGGAGCGCGCGGTCGCCGCCGCCTGCGCCGGCCACGACGTCGAGGTCGAGGCCGACCTGCTGCTCGAGAGCCTCCAACGGGTGGGGCTGGACTGGGAGCGCTCCTGGGCCGAGGGCCGGCACCTGCACCCGCACGAGGCGGCGGCGAGCCTGGTGCGGGAGCTCGGGGTTGACGGGGCGGCGCGGGAGATGGTCGCCGAGGCCTTCCTCGGCGCCGGCCGCGAAGTCGAGCTGGAGTTCGCGCCCGGGATAGGGCACTGCCTCGAGGCCCTGGGTGAGCGGGGGCTGCGGCTCGGGATCGTCTGCG
>DASUQZ010000305.1:0-8916 GCA_036280335.1 Solirubrobacterales bacterium | reverse complement strand
AAGCGTGCCCCAGATGCGGCTCCGCGTTGACGTAGTAGATCGGGGTGGTGACGTAGTAATTGTTCGCAGCCATTCCCGCTTCAACCTACAGCGACATGCACGGCCGCTGGCCGCAAGAGCTAACCGCCGTAGAGGTTTTGTACCTATAGCGGCAATAACCTCTGCCGCGCCCGAGGAACTACCGCCGCGCCTCGCGTCCCGTCAGCGCCTTGTAGAGGTCGTTGGCGCGGGTGCCGGTCAGGGCGGCGACGACGGAGGCGGCGGCGCGGGGACGGGCGCCGGACTGGACCAGGTGGCGGAGGGCATCGACGGCGAAGCCGACGTCTTTGTCGTGCTCGGAGGAGGCGGCGGGGGCGATGACGAGGACGATCTCGCCTTTGACGTCGCCGCGGAAGCGGCGGGCCAGCTCGCCGAGGCTGCCGCGGGCGACCTCCTCGTGGACCTTGGTGAGCTCGCGGCAGACGGCGGCCTGGCGGTCGGGGGCGAGAGAAGCGAGGGCGGCGAGTGACTCGCCGACCCGGCGTGGCGACTCGAAGGCGATCACCGTCTCCGCCGAGCGCAGGACCCGCTCCATCTCCCCCGCCCGCCGCGGCAGGAAGCCCTCGAAGCGCCAGCGGTCGGTCGGCAGGCCGGAGGCGACCAGCGCCACCGGGATCACCGACGGGCCGGGCAGGACCGTCACCTCCAGGGCGCGGTCGATGCAGCGGCGGATCAGCTTGTAGCCGGGGTCGGAGATCGCCGGCATCCCCGCGTCGGAGACCAGCGTCACCTTGTCGCCGCGCTCGATCCGCTGCGAGAGCTCCAGCGCCCGGGCGCTTTCGTTGCCCTCGTGGAAGGAGACGAGCCGCGGCGCCGGCCGGATCCGCAGCTTGTCGAGCAGCCCGCCGGTGCGGCGGGTGTCCTCGCAGGCGATGAAGTCGGCGCTGACCAGCGCCTCGCGCACCCGCGGCGAGACGTCGTCGAGGTTGCCGATCGGGGTCGGGCAGACGACGAGGCAGCCGGGCATCAGGCGGCCGCCTTCGCCAGCTCGTCGCGGGCCATCGCCGCGGCGCCAATCATCCCGGCGTCGTTGCCCAGCGTCGCCTCGAGGATCGGCGTGCGGTTCATCGGGTTCAGCGCCCGCCGTCGCAGCTCCTGACGGGCCGGCTCCAGCAGCAGGTCCCCGGCCGCGATCACGCCGCCGCCGACGACGATCGCGTCCGGCTGGAAGACGTTGGCGAGGCTCGCGCAGGCGACCCCGAGGCGGCTGCCGATCAGGTCGAAGACGCCGATCGCCACCTCGTCGCCGGCGAGGGCGGCCTCGGTCGCCGCGCGGCCGTCCACCTCCTTGCCTTCGGCCAAGAGCTTCGCCAGCGCCGAGTCGGGCGCGCTTTCCGCGGCCGCCCGCGCCTCGCGCCCGAGCGCGGTCCCGGAGGCGAGCGCCTCGACGCAGCCGTGGTTGGGGCAGTTGCCCTGGCAGGGCGGTCCGTCGGCCTGGATGACGACGTGGCCGAGCTCGGCCCCAGCTCCGGTCGAGCCGCGGAAGACCTCGCCGCCGAGGATCAGGCCGCCGCCGATCCCGGTGCCGACGGTCAGCATCACCATGTGCGGCATCCCCTGGGCGGCGCCGTAGAGGTACTCCGCGTAGGCGGCGACGTTGGCGTCGTTGTCGACGAAGACGGGCAAGCCGGTGCGCTCGGAGACGATCTCGCGGATCGGCACGTCGGAGAGCGAGAGGTTGACTGCGGAGATGGCGACGCCGCGGTCGTGGTCGATCGTGGCGGGGATGCCGAGCCCGACCGCGGCAACCTGCGGCCGCGCTTCCCGCGCCTCTTCCACCTCGCCGACCAGCAGCTCGACCAGCTCGTCCTCGCCCTGGCCCCGCGAGGCCTCGCGCTGCTCGTAGAGCGGCTCGATCCCGTCGCCCAGGACCCCGACGAGCATCTTCGTGCCCCCGAGGTCGACCCCGATCGTCTCGCTGCCGCTCACGAGGAGCTGGAGGCTGGGAGGCGAATGACCGGCTGCATCGCCATGATTTCTAGCCTTTCATGACCGCCGACGGCGAGCAGCGGCCCCCCGAGCCGCCCGAATACAAGCCCGAGTACAAGATCTACCGCTCCCGCAAGGGGCTGTTTTCGCGCCTGAAAGGCGCGGATCTGTCCGGGCTGCGGGACCGTGCAAGGTTGCCTTCACGCCGTCGTCGCGGCGGGAAGGGCCCGCGGAGGCCGGGGGCGCCGCGGGCGCCGTTCAACGTCCGGCGCGTCCTCAAATGGCTCGGCCTCGCCGCGCTCGGCTGGATCCTGCTCAGCTTCCTCGCCTTTGCCGTCTCCGCCCAGCTGCAGTCGTTCAAGCTCTCGAGCGAAGCGGCGAAGGAGCTGGACGGCAACGCGATGCTGCTGCCGAGCGCGCAGACGATCCTCGTCCTCGGCACCGACGCGCGCCCGCCCGGCACCGACGACGGGGCCGGCGCCTCGGAGGAGTGCTTCGAGCAGCAGTCCCGCGGCGAGAACCCCCACGGCAACTGCTCGGAAGGAGAATTCCGCGCCGACACGCTGATGCTGATCCGCGCCGGCGGCGGCGCCTTCCGCAAACTCTCGATCCCCCGCGACGTCTTCGCCGAGATCCCCGGCCACCCGCCGACGAAGATCAACGCCGCCTTCGCCTTCGGCGGCGCCGCCCTGCAGATCAAGGCGGTCGAGCAGTTCCTCGGGATCGAGGTCGACCACCTCGCGATCGTCGACTTCGCCGGCTTCGAAGACCTGATCGACGCCGTCGGGGGCGTCAAGGTGGACGTTCCGCAGAAGCTCTGCGCCGACATCTCCGGCGGCGCTGGCGGCGGCCAGGGCGGCGTCACCCTGCGCCTCGGCAAGGGCGAGAACACCCTCGACGGGGAAAAGGCACTCGCCTACTCGCGGATCCGCAAGGTGAGCGAATGCCCCGGCCCCGGCAAGAGCGCCTACTCGCTCGGCGGCTACGACGACATCGACCGCGAGCGCGCCCAGCAGGAAGTGATCAACGGGATCAAGGACCGCCTCACCGACCCGCTCCGCCTTCCCTACAACTTCATCCGCGGCCCGATCATCGGCTGGGAGGCGCCCAAAGCCTTCGTCAGCGACATGGGCTTCCTGACGATGCCGCAGCTGGTCCTCGCCGCCGGGATCGGCGGCAGCGCCCCGGCCGAGATCCTCTGCGGGACCGAAAACACCGAATGCGGTCCCGGCCCCGAAGAAGGCTCGATCGAAGTCCCGGAGGCCGAACGCCGCCGCGCCGTCGACCGCTTCCTCAACGGCTGAACCAACTCAGCGCTCGCTGAAAAGTGGCCCCGATGGGGGCGCGAATTCAGCGTTCGCTGAATTCGGTTCCGGTCCTTACTCGGTGGTCTGCTTGGTGCCGACCAGAGCGGAGACGATCAGGGCGGTGAAGCCGGCGGCCAGGGAGCCGGCGGTGTTCTTGAGGTCGGCGCCGCTCGATTCGCCGGTGGCGAGGACTTCGACCGCGATCCACTCGCCCAGGCCGAGCACGATCAGCACGACCAAGGCGTAGACGCGCGCCGCCAGCGTGTACCACCTCGCCATCGAGCGATCGTCGAGCCGGTAGCCCGCCAACTCCAGCTGCAGCGGCGACTCCGGCGCCGCCTGCCGCCGCGTGAAGTAGCGCTGCTCGATCGCCAGCGCCAGGAGCAGGACCGGGAGGATCTGGGAGACGGCTTCGAAGTACTCCTCCTTCGCGTGGCCCTCGACCAGCAGGGCCGTCACTGCATAGGCGGCCACCGGCGCGACGATCGCCCCCACCGCGAATGCGAATTTCCCGACCAGCGCCGCCCGCGCCTGCTTCGACATCGGCGGCCGCTCCGCCGGCGGGGCCTGCCCCTCCATCGGCTCAGTCGGCCGTGGACGCCGCCGGCTTCGACTCGGACTTCGACCCGCTCTTGCCGGAGTCCGACTTCGACTCCGAGGAGCCCGAGTCGGAGCTCTTCTCCGACGAGCCCTCCGAGCCGGCGCCGTTGCCTCCGCTCTTCCTCGTCCCGTAGTCGGTGTTGTGGAAGCCGGAGCCCTTGAAGTGGATGGCGGGCGGGGTCAGAACCCGGGAGGCGGGAGCGCCGCACTCCTCGCACTCGGTCAGCGGCTCGTCGGTCATCCGCTGGATCACCTCGAAGACGTGGCCGTTCTCGCACTTGTACTCGTAGATCGGCATGGCGGTGCGGGATTATCGCAGCCGGTACCGTTCCGGCATGGCAACCGAGCAGGGAACCCGCCCGACCGAGGTCTCGATGGAGGAGATCGTCGCGCTGTGCAAACGGCGCGGCTTCGTCTTCCCCTCCTCGGAGATCTACGGGGGCCTCGGCTCGACCTACGACTACGGCCACTACGGCGTCCTGCTCAAGAACAACGTCAAAGCCGAGTGGTGGAAGGCGATGCTGCAGGAGCGCGACGACATTGTCGCCCTCGACTCGGCGATCCTCCAGCACCCGCGGGTCTGGGAGGCGTCGGGGCACCTCGAGGGCTTCACCGACCCGCTCGTCCAGTGCCTCGGCAAGTGCAAGCGGCGCTGGCGCGAGGACCATCTGCGCGAGGCGGTCGAAGACGAAGGCGGCGACCCCGATGCCGAGCTGCGCTGCCCCGAGTGCGGCGGCGAGCTGTCCGAGCCGCGCCAGTTCAACCTGATGTTCGAGACCCACATCGGCCCGGTCGCCGGCGAGGGCTCCGAGGTCTACCTGCGCCCGGAGACCGCCCAGGGCATCTTCATCAACTTCAAGAACGTGCTCGGCTTCGCGCGCAAGAAACCGCCGTTCGGGATCGCCCAGGTCGGCAAGTCCTTCCGCAACGAGATCACGCCGGGCAACTTCATCTTCCGCACCCGCGAGTTCGAGCAGATGGAGATGGAGTACTTCGTGCCTCCCTCCGAAGCGGAGAAGTGGCACCAGCATTGGATGGCCGAGCGCGAGCGCTGGTACACCGAGCTCGGCATCCGACCCGACTACCTGCGGGTGCGCGCCCACGGCGCCGACGAGCTCTCCCACTACTCCTCGGCGACCAGCGACATCGAGTACCTCTTCCCGATCGGCTGGTCGGAGCTGGAGGGGATCGCCAACCGCGGCAACTTCGACCTCACCCAGCACGCCAAGTTCTCCCGCGAGAAGCTCGAGTACTTCGACCAGCAGACCAAAGAGCGCTACGTCCCGCACGTGATCGAGCCCGCCGCCGGCGCCGACCGCGCCACCCTCGCCTTCCTCGTCGACGCCTACGACGTCGAGGAGGTGGAGGGCCGCCGGCGCACCGTGCTGCGCCTGCACCCGCGCCTCGCCCCGGTCAAGGTCGCCGTCCTCCCGCTCGTCTCCAAGGAGGGGATGCCGGAGAAGGCGCGCGAGATCTTCCAGGACCTGCGCCGCCGCCTCCCTGCCGAGTTCGACGAGGGCGGCTCGATCGGCAAGCGCTACCGCCGCCAGGACGAGATCGGCACCCCCTGGGGGATCACCGTCGACCACCAGACCATGGACGACGACACCGTCACCCTGCGCGACCGCGACTCGCTCGAGCAGGTCCGGGTCCCGATCGAGGGGCTCGGCGACGAGCTGGTGAAGCGGCTGGAAGCGCCCTGGCGCAGCCCGAAGCTGGACTGACCACGGGCGACCGCGCTACTTGGCAGCGGGCTCGACCTTCTCCAGTTCGAGCACGTAGATGAGGGGGAACTGGGCGTAGTCCGGGGTAATGATCTCCCGGCGGCCGCCTTCCCTCATCCCTTCGATGCCTTCTTCGAGTTCTTTGTAGCGTCCTTCGCCGAGCCGGGGATAGGTAACCGGCGGGTCGGGCTCCCAGCGCCGGCTGAAGGTGGCGCCGCTTTCGTAGCCCTCGGCGATGTAGTGGACGGCCACCTTGTCGCCTTTCTTCGCAACCGGGCCGGACCCGACCTTGAGGTCCCTGAC
The DNA here is from genome assembly GCA_036280335.1 of Solirubrobacterales bacterium. Taxonomy (GTDB): domain Bacteria; phylum Actinomycetota; class Thermoleophilia; order Solirubrobacterales; family 70-9; genus VAYN01. The sequence continues at coordinate 3,014 of DASUQZ010000305.1, read as the reverse complement.
CGTGAGCTTCTTCGGCGGCGGCCCAGGAGGAGGTTCGGGGTTGGGCCCTTCCAGGTATTCCTGGACTTTCGCCTCGATCGGGTCTTCGGTCGTGGCGTCGTCGCCGCCTCCACAGGCGACGAGACCGAGCGCCAGGAAGGCGGCGACCACTGCAGCAAGAACCTTCATTAGACAGATCATATGAACCTTTTTCGATTCGTGTCGCGAAGATAGCCTTCCCCCATGGAGAGAAGCCTCTTCCGCGACCGCGACTTCCGCCTGGTTGCCGGGGCCGTCGGCCTCTCCGCGCTCGGGGACTGGGTGGCGATCGTCGCCCTCGGTCTCTTCATCGGCGAGCAGACCGATTCGGGATTCCTCGTCGCGGCGCTGTGGATCTGCCTGTTCGGGCCCTCGGTGCTGGTCGCCGGCCTCGCGGGCGTGCTCGTCGACCGGATCGAGACGACGCGCCTGCTCGCCCTCGTCTCGACGCTCGGCACGGTGGTGGCGGCGGCGCTGGCGTTCACCGGCGACGTCGGCCTCGCGCTTGCCCTGACCGCCCTGCTCGGAGTCGTCTTCGCGATCTCGCAGCCGGCCGAGTTCGCGCTGGTGCCGCCGCTGGCGGGAACCCGGGTGCAGGAGGCGAACGGCCACGTCGAGACCGCCCGCTACGTCGGCTTCGGGATCGGCCCGTTGGTCGGGGGGCTGCTCTACTCGCTCGGCGGCCTCGAGCTGGCGATGCTGGTCGACGCCGCGACCTTCGCGGCGGTGGCGCTGGCCGCCCGGACGCTGCGGGTCAAGCGCCCGCCGGGAGAGCTCCCCGAGGGCGAGCTCGCCCCCCGCGCCCGCGACGGCATCGCCTGCCTCTATCGGGATTCCACCCTGGCGCTGGTGATGACGGTTGCCTTCGGCTCGCTCTTCTTCATGTCGGCGGTCTGGGTCGGCGAGCTCTTCTTCGTCGAAGACGTGCTGGAGATGGGCGACGTCGCCTACGCCTCGATGTTCTCCGTCTGGACGGTCGGCATGGCCCTCGGCGCGATGCTGCTCTCCCGCCGCGTCCCGACGAAGGCGCTCGCCCTCGCCGGGCTGGCGGCGGCCTCGATCCAGGGCGCGGCGCTGGCGGTCCCCGCCCTCTGGCTCAGCTTCGCCTTCTTCCTCGCCTGCGCCTTCGTCGGCGGCACCGCCCACGGGGTCAAGAACGTGATGTACCGCAGCCTCATCCACGTCCGCGTCGCCGACGGCCTCCACGGCCGCGCCTTCGCCGCTTACAACGCGATCCGCAACACGGCCGAGCTCGGCGCCTTCGCCGCCGGGGGCTTCCTCGTCACCGCGATCGGCCCCCGCGGCACCCTCGCCTACGCCGGCGGGCTCTCGGCGCTGGTCGGCCTGGTCGGGCTGCTCGCGCTGTTGCGGCTAAAGCAGGAGGCGCCCGCGGCCGACACCGCTTGAGAACCCCAGAGCAAGGGACGAGTTGAGCGGCTGGCTGAACGAACTGAGCCCCTACGAGGGGGAGCCGAAGAGCAGCGCCGGATGGCGACTGGCGAAAGCGGGATGGCGGCTGGTGCGAAGCAACCGCACCACCCTCCTGCTCGTAGCGGCCCTGGCGGCGCTGTGGACGGCAGGCGTCGTCGCCCACATCCTCGCCGACTTCACCACCCCGGGGGAGGGGGGATTCTTCGGCTGGCTCGCCGCCGACGTGGCGGTGCTGCTGGCCACGACCTACCTGCTGGCCGCGATCGCGGCGGTCACGGACGCCGTGATCGACGGCGTGCCCCTCGGGCCGGGGGAGGCGCTCGCCGAGGCGGGGGAGCGCCGGCCGGCGCTGATCGGCTGGGCCCTGCTCTCACTCGCGGTGCCGGCGGCCCTCGTCCTGGTCTTCGACGCCGTGGCGAGTGGCATGCTGGTCACGCTGACCGTTGCCTGGTTCGTGGCCGGGCTGTTCGCGATCCCCTTCATCCTGCTTGCCGGAGACGGGCCCCTGGGGGCGCTGCGGGCGTCCCTGGATCTGCTCCGCAGGCGCGTCCGGGCGGTCACCGCCGCCCTCCTCGGCCTCTTCGCCTTCACCGTCCTCGGGTTCCTGCCGGCAGGGGCGATCCTCAACCACGCCGCCGCCCTCAACCGGGAAGGAGCAGGGACGCAGGAGGTCGTGGTCATCGCCGGCGTCTTCGCCGTGATGGTCGTCTTCGCCGCCTCCCTCGCAACCCGCGAAGCCTTCGCGGTGATGCTGCTGCGGGAGAGCTTCGACGACCTCCCCGGCCGTCCGTTCGCCGGCCGGCGGCGCACCCGCACCAAAGCCCTGCGGCTCTGCCTCGGAGTGATCGGCGTCTTCGTCGCCCTCGGGGTCCTCGCCGCGGTGACCGAGCACGACCGCGAAGTCCTCGACGCCGGCCGCGCCCCGGGGTCGACCTACTCGACCCTGGTGCCGGGAGAGGCCGGCGTCGACCTGCCCCTGGGCGCGCCGGTCCTCTACGAAGGGCGCGAGATCGGCACGGTGCTGGGCTCGCGGCCGGACGGCGTGCACCTGAAGGTCACCTTCCACGTCGACCCCGGCTACAACCCGTACTCCACCCCCGGCTCCTTCGAGGTCGAAGAAACGGGCGGCCGTCTCAGCCTCGTGCTGCAGCCATCGACGGAATCGTCGCCGCCAGGACCGGGCTACTACTGAGCCGCAAGGAAGCGCTCGACCTCGCGGGCGTCGGCCTCCAGCGCGCTCATCGCCTTCTTCGCGATCTTGCCGAGCGGCTCGATCGCCACCTTGCCGGCGGGAATCCTCCAGGTCGCGACCGCGCGGCCGTCGACCAGGGCGAAGGGCTTGAAGATGCCGTTGATCGTCACCAACATCTTGTGCGGCCCGACGACTTCCTCGCGCGAGGTCCAGCCGAGCAGAAGCGGGTCGAAGGCGCCGAGCAGGCGCGGTGGGGGCAGCGGCGCCGGCGCCGGTCGCTTCGCCAGGTCGACCAGGCCGTCCTCGCGCTCCTCCAGCTCGGCGGCGATCGCCGTCAGGCCGGCCCGCGCGTCGCGCAGGGGCAGGCCGGCCC
>DASUQZ010000304.1:0-5502 GCA_036280335.1 Solirubrobacterales bacterium | reverse complement strand
TTCACCTCGAAGACGCCGTCGCCGATTTCCAGCACCGAGACGTCGAAGGTGCCGCCGCCGAGGTCGAAGACGAGGATCGCGTGGTCGGACTCCTCTTTGTCGAGCCCGTAGGCGAGCGAGGCCGCGGTCGGCTCGTTGATGATCCGCTTGACCTCGAGGCCGGCGATCTTGCCGGCGTCCTTGGTCGCCTGGCGCTGGTCGTCGTTGAAGTAGGCGGGGACGGTGATCACGGCGCTGTCGACGGTGTCGCCGAGCTTCGCTTCGGCGTCCGCTTTCAGCTTCTGGAGGATCATCGCGCTGATCTCCGGCGGGCTGTACTGCTTGCCGCGCGCGTCGACCCGGACGTCGCCGTTGGGGCCGGCCTCGACCTTGTACGGGACGATCGTCTCCTCCTCTTTGACTTCGGCCTCCTTGCGGCCCATGAAGCGCTTGATCGAGAAGATCGTGTTCTCCGGGTTCATCACCGCCTGGCGTTTGGCGACGGTGCCGACGAGGCGCTCGCCGCTCTCGGTGAACGCGACGACCGACGGGGTGGTGCGCCCGCCCTCCGCGTTCTCGAGCACGGTGGGCTCGCCGCCCTCCATCACCGCCACACACGAGTTGGTCGTGCCGAGGTCGATACCGATCGTCTTTGCCACTGTTCCGCCTACCTCCAGGTGGTTGGGTTGTTGAAGCTCTAGAAATCTAAGTGCCAGTATGGCAGATCCTTGGCGGCTGTCAAAGGCTTTTCTCGGGAGCGGCTTCGGGGTATGCCTATAGTGGCGTCCAGGGGAGGCGCCTCGACCAATCGATCCCGGGGATGGGATCTCGGAAGAGGAGGAAGACTTTGAGTTCTGTACCGATCCGCCGATTGCCGGCGGCGGCCGTGGTCGCAGCGATGCTGCTGGCCCTGCTGCTGCCCGCCGCGGCTCTCGCCAAGAAGGCCGATCACAGCGACCGTGGCAAAGGCAAGGTCGCGAACGTGATGACCCGCAACGTCTACCTGGGGGCGAACCTGACCCCGGCGATCGTGGCGCCGACGCTACCCGACTTCATCGCCGCCAACGGCCAGATCCTGCGCGAAGTGACCGCCAACAACTTCCCGGTCCGCGCCGAGGGCCTCGCCGACGAGATCCTGCGCGCCAAGCCCGACCTGGTCGGCTTGCAGGAGGTGGCGCTGTGGCGCACCGCGCCGGTCAACTTCGAAGTCCTCACCAAAGGTCCGAGCGCGACCACGGTCCGCTACGACTACCTGGCGGAACTTCTCGCGGAGCTGAACCGCGGGCCTGACCGCTACGAAGTCGTCGTCGTCCAGGAGGAGTTCGACCTCGAGGCGCCCGGCGACGAGGACGGCAACCCGGCGACGGGCCCGCTCGGCGCCGACATCAACGGCCGCCTGACGATGCGCGACGTGATCCTCGCCCGCCGCGGCGCCGGCGTCCACACCCGCAACGAGCAGTCGGCCAACTTCGCGACCAACCTGGTCGTGCCGGTGGCCGGAGTGCCGGTGACGATCAAACGCGGCTGGACCGCGACCGACGCCAGGGTCCGCGGCAGCGGCTGGTTCCGCTTCGTCAACACCCACCTGGAGGCGTTCCACCCGCTGGTCCGCCAGGCGCAGGCAGCCGAGCTGGTCGCTCCGAGTGGCCCGGCCACGAGCGAGCTGCCGGTGGTCCTGCTCGGCGACCTCAACTCCGACGACGACACCGTCGAAGGGGCGGACCGGCTCGCCTACCAGACCCTGCTGGCGGCGGGCATGGTCAACCGCAGCACCGACGATCCGCTCAGCTGCTGCCTCGACTCGAGCCTGCTGGTGGTCGGCGCGGGCGGCAGCGAAGCCGACTTCGACCACCAGGTCGACCACATCCTGACCCGCGATCCCGAAGTCATCACCCTGCAGAGCTCAGCGGTGAGCGGGATCCAGCCGGTCAACGGGTTCTGGAACTCCGATCACGCCGGAGTCTTCAGCGCCCTGCGGTTCCAGCGCTGAACAGCGGTTGTGCGAGGGGGCGGGGCAACCCGTCCCCTCGACTCAGCCCTCGCCGGCGGTGCGGGCGACGAACTCGGAGACTTCTTTCGCCTGCTCTTCGTTGAGGATGCCGCCGGGCATGCGGCCCGGGGTCGTTTCGCTGTCGATGCCCTGTTCGATCGCGTTGAGGACGCGGCCTTCGGTCGATTTGATCGAGTCCTCTTCGAGCGGCCCGGAGGGCGCAAGCAGTTCGTCGAGGTCGGGCGCGTAGTTGCCGTCGGTGCCGGCGCTGTAGAGCGCGTGGCAGTTGCCGCAGTTGGTCACGAAGAGCGACTGGGCCTGGGAGAGGCCCTGGGGAACCGATCTGTCCTCGCTCTCGCCGTCGCCCTTGGCGCCGAAGACGAGCCAGGGGATGAGGCCGGCGAGGACGACGACCAGGACCCCGAACCAGATGAAGGTGCGCTTGCTCATTTAGCGGCGCGCATACTACTGGCGGTCGCCGCGGCGCGGCGGACGCGCCTGCGGCGCAGCGCGGTTTTCGCGGTACCAGGGACACATCCTCCGCAGGGCGCACTCGCCGCAGCGGGGCTTGGGGCGGCAGACGGCGCGGCCGTGCCGGATCAGGTTGACGTGGAGCTCGTGCGCGTCCTCCGGCGGCACGATCGCCAGCATCTCGTCGTGGGCCCGCTCGAAGGAGGATTTTTCGGGGAAGAGGCGGAGGCGGCCGCCGACCCGGTGGACGTGGACGTCGACCGGGATCTCCGGGATCCCCCAGGTGAAGATCAGCACGCAGGCGGCGGTTTTGCGGCCGACGCCGGGCAGCGAGAGGAGGAACTCGAGCGACTCCTCGCGCGGCGCGGTCTCGGTCCAGTCGAGGTCCGGCGGCTCCCCCAGCTGCTCGAGGATCGCCTGGATCCGCGGCGCCTTCTGCTTCGCCAGGCCGCCGGGCCGGATCGCCTCCTCGAGCTCGGCCACCGGCGCGTCGCGGACTTCCTCCCAACCGGGGAACCGCTCCCGCAGCCGGGCGAAGGCGACGTCGCGGTTGCGGTCGTTGGTGTGCTGGGAGAGGACGGTCTTGACGAGCTCCCCGACGGGATCCCCGTGCGGCTCCTCCTCCGGGACCCCGTACATCTCCCGCAGCCGGTCGCGGATCGCCCGCACCCGCCGCTTGTCCGGCCGCTTCCAGCTCACCTGAGCTGGACCCTAATGATCACCCCGCTTTGCGTGACAAGAAGACAACCCGAGGTCGTTAACCCGCGGGTTACAATCGTTAGTTCGTGTCTGCTGCGTTCGCCGCCATATCCGCGAGGCTCCCCAAGGGCTGGGGAGACCTCGGACGACAGGCCGCCATCCTCGTCAGCGTCGACCTCGCCTACACCTTCGTGCGGGGGATCGCCGACGGCCAGAAAGCGGTGGCGTTCACGCACGGGCAGCAGATCATCGACTTCGAGAAAGCGACGGGCACCTTCTTCGAGCCCGGGCTGCAGGCGTTCTTCCTACCGGCGCAGGGGATCATCGACGTCGCCAACCAGCTCTATCTCAACGCCCAGTTCTCGGTCGCGCTCGGCTTCCTGGTCTGGATGTACCTCTTCCGCAACGAGTCCTATTACTTCGTCCGGAACATGTTCGTGGCCTCGTTCGGCCTGGCGCTGATCGGCTACGCGCTCTACCCGACGGCGCCGCCGCGGATGTTCCCCGAGTACGGCTTCGTCGACACGCTCAACGCCTACTCCGACGTCGGCCACGACTCGACGATCGCGAAGATCTTCATCAACCCCTACGCGGCGGTGCCGAGCATGCATTGCGCCTTCGCGATGATGATCGGCGGCGCCGGATTCATGACCTGCCGCCGCTGGTGGTCGAAAACCTGGTGGGCGTTCTGGCCGCTGCTGGTCTCCTGGGTGACGATCGTCACCGCCAACCACTACTGGGTGGATGCCGCGCTCGGTTGGCTGGTCGCGCTGGGCGCCGCCGGGATCGCCTACCGGCTCGCCCTTGCCCGGCCGGAGGCGTGGTCCTTCCGCGCTGCCGCCCCGCGCGAGGTCGAGGCGTGAAGCGCTCGACCGCCCCTGACCACCTCCCGAACCTCTAGCCTCCCGGCCTGATGGGACCCTCGGCGCCGCCTCGGCGCAACAACCGTGCCGGCGCTCGCAACGGGCAGGAGCTGCGGGCCTATGCCCGCGAGCGGCTGATCGAGTCCCGCCTCACCCCGAACGCGATCTCGATGATGGGCCTGCTCGGCAACGTGATCGCGGCGGTCCTGGTCACCCAGGAGCTCTTCTTCCTCGCCGGGATCGCCTTCGTCCTCGGCTCGGTGATGGACACGCTCGACGGCCGCTACTCGCGGATGTCGGGCAAGGGGACCCTCTTCGGCGCCTTCCTGGACTCGACCCTGGACCGGATCGAGGAGGGGATCGTGCTCGCCGCGGTGGCCGGCTACTTCGCCGCCCAGGGCGACGACTTCGCCGCGGCGATGTGCGTGGTCGCGGTGCTCGGCTCGCTGATGGTCTCCTACACCCGCGCCCGGGCCGAGGCGCTCGGGGTCGAATGCAAGGTCGGCATTGCCACGAGACCGGTGCGCGTGGTGATACTTTCGATCGGCCTGATCTTCGCCAAGGGGGCCGGCATCGGCGACTTCGAGCTGCTGGCGCCGGCGGTCTACGTGATCGCCGCCTTGACGATATTCACCACCTTCCAACGGGTATGGCATGTGAGAAACCAGCTTTCCGGCGAGGTCTCCGGCGTCAAGAACGACGGCGGCGGCGGCGCTGGGGATGTGTAACCAGCGAAGCCGTCGGGTGTGTTCAGCCACCTAGCGCAATCCCAGGAGGACTTCCAAAGCAATGAGCGAGAGCAACGGAGCTAACGGCCACAGCAACGGCGTCGGCCGGACCGAGGACAAGGTCCGCGTCGCGATCGTCGGCGTCGGCAACTGCGCCAACAGCTTCATCCAGGGCGTCCAGTACTACAAGGACGCCGACCCGGCCGACGAAGTGCCGGGCCTGATGCACGTCGACCTCGGCGGCTACCACGTCCGCGACGTCGAGTTCGTCGCCGCCTTCGACATCGACGCGGAGAAGGTCGGCAAAGACCTCTCCGAGGCGATCTGGTCGGGGCAGAACGACACGATCAAGTTCGCCGACGTCCCCAACCTCGGCGTCGAGGTCCATCGCGGCATGACCCACGACGGCCTCGGCAAGTACCTGAAAGAGAAGATCACCAAAGCCCCGGGCGAAACCGCGGACGTCGTCGGCATCCTCAAGGAGACCAAGGCCGACGTGCTCGTCTGCTACCTGCCGGTCGGCTCCGAGGAGGCGACCAAGTGGTACGTCGAGCAGGCGCTGAAGGCCGGCGTCGGCTTCGTCAACTGCCTGCCGGTGTTCATCGCCCGCGAGGACTACTGGGACAAGCGGTTCCAGGAGGCCGGGCTGCCGATCATCGGCGACGACATCAAGAGCCAGGTCGGGGCGACGATCGTCCACCGGGCGCTGGCCCGCCTCTTCCATGACCGCGGCGTGCGGCTGGAGCGGACCAGCCAGCTCAACGTCGGCGGC
>DASUQZ010000303.1:0-2437 GCA_036280335.1 Solirubrobacterales bacterium | reverse complement strand
CTCATCCCAGTCGGGCTGCCCGCTGACCTGCACCTTCTGCGCCACCGGGCAGATGAAGTTCGGCCGCAACCTCGGCGTCGACGAGATCCTCGACCAGGCGCTCCACTTCCGCCGCACCGAAGCGATCGACCACGTCGTCTTTATGGGGATGGGGGAGCCGACGATGAACGTCGACAACGTCCTCGCCGCCTGCGAGCGGCTGCCCGACCTCGGGGTCACCCACCGCCGCACCGCGATCTCCACCGTCGGCTGGGTGCCGGGAATCGACCGCCTCGCCGAGTGCGAGATGCCGGTCAGCCTGGCGCTCTCCCTGCACGCGCCCAACGACGGCCTGCGCTCGCAGATCATGCCGGTCAACGAGCGCTACCCGATCGCCGAGGTGCTCGCCGCTTGCGAGCGCTACCGCGCCGCCCGCCGTCGCAAGGTCTTCGTCGAGTACGTGATGCTCGACGGCGTCAACGACCACCCCGAGCACGCCCGCGAACTGGCCGAGCTGCTCGACCCCCGCGGCTACAAGGTCAACCTGATCCCCTACAACCCGACCGGCGCCTACGACGGCTCCTCGCCGGAGCGGATCGAGCGCTTCCGCGCGATCCTCGCCGAGCACCGCGTCACCGCCACCGTCCGCCTCACCCGCGGCCGCGACATCGACGCCGCCTGCGGCCAGCTGGCCGCCAACGCGGCCTGAACTCAGGCTTTGCGTGCCTCGTCGAGGCGCTGGAGGTCAGCCAGATCCTCGGGCCGGGAAGTCGATTTCCTCTTCGACCAACTCCCGCAGCAGGGCGAGTATGTCGAGCTCAGCCACCGCGACGGCGATGCCCCGCCTGCGAAATCTGTGACATGAACTCGGAAAGCTCGAAGACCTGTTCGGCGCGTTGAGCCGGGGTCAGATCGCGAAAGTCGCGCCGTAAGGCGGCCCGCTCCACTTTGCCGTCTGGGGTCCAGTTTCCCTTCCGCCGGTCGCTCACAGCGCCCAAGGTACACCTGCCCTCAGCCGACCGCCACCTCGTAGGCGTCCTCGCCCTCGAGGAACGGAGGGAGGGTGACGTAGACCAGCGGTTCTGCCCTCCGCGCAGAAACTGGCCAGGCAGCCAGTTACGATGCGGGCATGGCGACGGTCGATACCACGACGCCGGTGGCGCGCCCGCCGGAGATGTCCGGGAACCCGGTGCGGCGGCTCGTCGGCGATTTCGTCGACGAGTGGCGGGGGAGGGGGAAGTTCCCTCCGGGCGACACCGACTTCGACTGGTCCCGGACGCGGCAGATCGCCCGCGACCCGTTGCCGCTCCTCCTCGACGCCTACGAACGCTACGGGCCGATCTTCAGCCTGCGGTTGCTGCACTCGCGGGTCGTCTTCATGCTCGGCCCGGAGGCAAACCACTTCGTCACCGTCGCCCACCCGGAGAACTTCCACTGGCGCGAGTCGAGCTTCGGCGACCTGATCCCGCTGCTCGGCGACGGCCTCCTCACCGTCGACGAGGACTACCACGACCGGGCGCGGGCGATCATGATGCCCGCCTTCCACCGCGAGCAGATCGTCGCCGCAACTGAGGCGATGACGATCGAGGCCGACCAGGCGATCGAGGCGCTGCCGGTCGGCGAGGTCGTCGACGTCTACGAGTGGATGCGCAACCTGGCGATGCGGATCGCGATGCGGGCGCTGCTCGGCCTCGATCCCGACGAGGCCGGCAAGGGCGCCGCCGCCGCGGAGCACTTCGAGCGCGCCCTCGCCTTCTACGGGATCGACTTCCACCTGCGCCTGCTGCGCGGGCCGGGCTCGCCCTGGCAGAAGATGAACCGCTCGCGCGAGATCCTCGACGAGATCGTCTTCGGCGAGATCTCCCGCCGCCGCGCCCACCCCGACCCGGGCCGCCGCGACATCCTCAGCCTCCTGGTCGGCGCCCGCGGCGCCGGCGGCGAGGAATTCACCGACCAGGAGATCCGCGACCAGGTGATGACCCTGATGTTCGCCGGCCACGACACCTCGACCTCGACCCTCACCTTCATGCTGCACGAGCTCGCCCGCCATCCGGAGGTGACGCGACGCCTGCACGAGGAGCAGGACCGGGTCCTCGGCGGCGACACGCCGGGCGCCCTGCAGCTGGAAAAGGAGATGCCCTACCTCGACATGGTCCTCGACGAGGTCCTGCGCCTCTACCCGCCGGCCTGGATCGGCCCGCGCCGGGCGATCCGCGAGTTCGAGTTCGGCGGCTGCACCGTGCCGAAGGACGCCTACGTCAACTACTGCTCCTGGGCCAGCCACCGCCTGCCCGAGGTCTTCCCCGAGCCCGAGGCCTTCATCCCCGAGCGCTTCACCCGCGAGCGCAAGGCGGCGCTGCCGCGCGGCGCCTACGTCCCCTTCGGCGGCGGCTCGCGGATCTGCATCGGCAAGCGCTTCGGCCAGACCGAGGTGAAGCTGGTGGCGACGAAGCTGCTG
>DASUQZ010000302.1:0-21460 GCA_036280335.1 Solirubrobacterales bacterium | reverse complement strand
GGCCAGCAAATCGATCATGCCGCCGTAGGTGGTGACGTCGGGACCGCCGATCTGGATCTCGCGGTCGGCGGGAGCCGAGAGGTCGGCGGCGGCGGCGAGGTAGGCGACGGCATCGGCGACGGCGATCGGCTGCGTCCGGGTCGCGACCCAGCGGGGCGTGACCATCACCGGCAGGCGGCGGACCAGGTAGAAGACGGTACGGAACGACTCGCTGCCGGCGCCGATCACCGCGGCGGCGCGGAAGTAGGCGACCGGCACCTCGCCTTCTTCGAGGGTCTGCGCCGTGGCGTGGCGGCTGTCGAGGTGCTTCGACCCCTCCCCCAGGCCGCCGAGGTAGACGATCCGCTCGACGCCGGCAGCGGCCGCGGCGGCCGCGAAATTCTCGGCCCCCTCGCGGTCGCGCTCGGCGAAGTCGCCGCTCGAGCCCCTCCCCATCGAGTGGACGAGGTAGTAGGCGACGTCGACGCCCTCCAGAGCCGGTCCCAGCGTCTCCGGCTCGAGAACGTCCGCCCGCCGCACCTCGCAGCCGGCCACCTCCAGGTCGCCGGCGCGCTCCGGGCGTCGCGCCAGCGCGCGGACCGGCGCGCCTTCACCGCAGAGGCGGTTGCAGAGGAGACCCCCGATGTATCCCGTTGCGCCGGCGACTGCGATCACGGCGCTCAACTACCCGCAGACGCGAGGATCAGCCGTAGCGCTCGCCGGTTACCGCCCGCAGCTTCGAGCGATCGTGGCGAGCGTGAACCCGGCGGACCGTGCCGGAGCGGGAGCGCATCACCAGCGACTCGGTGGTGGCGCCGGGGCCGCGGTAGCGGACGCCCTGGAGGACGTCGCCGTCGGTGACGCCGGTGGCGGAGAAGAAGACGTCGTCGCCGGAGCAGAGATCGTTGGCGGTGAGGACCCGGTCGAGGTCGTAGCCGGCGTCGACCGCAGCCGAGCGCTCCTCGTCGTTGCGCGGCCAGAGGCGGCCGATCAGCTGCCCTCCCATCGACTTCAGCGCGGCGGCGGAGATCACGCCCTCGGGGGTGCCGCCGATCCCCCACAGCAGGTCGACCGGCGAGCGTTCGCTGACCGCCAGCAGCGCCGCCGAGACGTCGCCGTCGGTGATCAGGCGAATCCGGGCGCCCGCCTCGCGGACTTCCTTCATCGCCTCCTCGTGACGTGGGCGGTCGAGCATCACGACCATCACGTCGCCGACCGAGCCGCCCTTGCGCTCGGCGATCAGCTTCACCGTCTCGCCCAGCGGGCGGTCGAGGTCGAGCAGGTCGGCGATCTCCTCGGCGCCCGCCATCTTTTCCATGTAAACGCAGGGGCCGGGGTCGAACATCGTGCCGCGCTCGGCGAGGGCGATCACCGCGATCGCGCTCGGCATCCCCAGCGCGCAGAGCCGCGTCCCCTCCAGCGGGTCGACGGCGATGTCGACCACGGGCGGGGTGCCGTCGCCGATCTGCTCGCCGTTGTAGAGCATCGGCGCCTCGTCCTTCTCGCCCTCGCCGATGACGACGGTGCCGTCCATCGAGACCGAGTCGAGGACGTGGCGCATCGCGTCGACGGCGGCCTGGTCGGCGGCGATCTTGTCGCCGCGGCCCACCCAGCGCGCCGAGGCGAGCGCGGCCGCCTCGGTGACGCGGACGAGCTCGAGCGCGAGGTTGCGGTCCGGCTTGGTCGTCGCGGTGGCGGCGCCAGCCTCCTGATCAGTCGACCCCATGTGCGCGGCAGGCTAACGGAAGACGGCCCGTGGACGTTTGCATGAAGTGTCACCCCAGTCCTAAAGGCCCGTCCGCGGGGGCGGCGATAGGCAGAGATCATGGAGAGCGATCTTTCGCGCCTTGGGCAGGAGCTGAACGCCCGTACCGAGGAGGTCGTGGTGCGGATGATGCGCCGCTCCGCCGAATCGGGCCAGACCCTGGCCAAGGTCGTCGAAGACAGCTTCGAGGACGTCGGCACCGTCTCCACCGTGGCCGTCGCCCGCTGGATGGCCGGCGAGGGCGAAGCGGTGGCGCGCGAGGTCGGCCAGGAGTCGTGGCGGATCTTCGCCCACCTCGCCTCGCAGCGTGAGGCCCCTCTCAACGAGGTGACTAAACGCTGCCTGCGCTGGCGCGACGCGGCCCTCGAGGTGCTGGGCGAGAGCGCCGCCGACCTCGGCCTCGCCGACGAGACGCTGGCGAGGGCGCGGCGGATGGTCCAGCGCAGCCTCGACGTGACCCTGGTGCGGATGTGCCAGTCCTTCGAGGACGAGCGGCGGCGCGCCCACGAGCTGCTCGTGAACCGCGAGAAGGAACTCGTCTTCCTCGCCACCCACGACGCCCTGACCGGGCTGCCGAACCGGACGCTGATCATCGACCGGATCGAGCAGACCCTGAACCGCGCCCGCGCCAAGGGGGAGCCGGTCGCCGTGCTGTTCGTCGATCTCGACAACTTCAAGGCGATCAACGACTCGCTCGGCCACGCGATCGGCGACGAACTGCTCTGCGCGGTGGCCGAACGCCTGGAGGGGGTAGTCCGCGAGACCGACGCGCTCGGGCGCCTCGGCGGCGACGAGTTCGTGGTCGTCGCCGAAGGGATGTCCCTGGCCGCCGGCCCGGAGCTGATCGCCGAGCGCCTCCTCGAAGCCTTCGGCGAGCCCTTCACCCTCGGCCCCGAGGACGAGACCCTGGTCCATGCCAAGGCCAGCATCGGCATCGCCACGGGCGTCCGCCCCTCCGCCGAAGAGCTGCTGCGCGACGCCGACATCGCGATGTACCGGGCCAAGTGGGGCGGCAAGAGCAGCTACCTCGTCTTCGAGTCCGGGATGGAGGACGAGGCGCAGTCGCGCCTGGAAATCGAGATGGACCTGCAGAGCGCGCTCGCCGACGAGGAGTTCTTCCTCGTCTACCAGCCGACCTTCGACCTGCAGACGATGACGCCGACGGGGGTCGAGGCGCTGATCCGCTGGCGCCGGCCCGGGCGGGGCGTCGTCCACCCGGAGGAGTTCATCCCGCTGCTGGAGGAGTCGAAGCTGATCGTCGAGGTCGGCGCCTGGGTGCTGAAGGAGGCCTGCGCCCAGGCCACCCGCTGGCAGCAGGACGGGCGGCCGCTCGGCCTCTCGGTCAATGTCTCGGCGCTGCAGCTCGACACCGACGAGCTGATCGACCACGTCACAGAGGCGCTCGGCTCTAGCGGGCTGCCGGGCGAGATGCTGACGATCGAGATCACCGAGACCGCGCTGATGAGCAACGCCGAGGAAACCGCCCGGCGGCTGGGCGAGCTGAAGCGGCTGGGGGTGAAGATCGCCGTCGACGACTTCGGCACCGGCTACTCCTCCCTCTCGCACCTGCGCCAGTTCCCGGTCGACGAACTGAAGATCGACCGCTCCTTCGTCTCCCAGCTGGCCGAGGGCGGCGAGGGTGAGATCCTCCTCCACACGCTCGTCCAGCTGGGGAAAGCGCTGGAGATCGAGACGACGGCCGAGGGGATCGAGCGGCCGCAGGACCTCTCGCTGATCCGCGACAAACAGTGCGACAGCGGCCAGGGGTTCCTCTTCACCCGGCCGCTCAGCGCCGGCGACGCGGAGTCGTTCTTCCGGCAGTGGTCGCCGAATCGGCGCTTCGAGCTGCGCCACGAGGACGGGGGCGGCGATAGGGTGGCGGTCGATGGATCGCTGGGGCCTGACGCTGCCGCTGCCGGGACTGACGCTCGCTGACCACGAGGAGCTGGTCCGGCGCGCCGAGGCGCTGGGCTACACCGACCTCTGGACGGGAGAGACCGCCGGGCCGGACGGGTTCACGCCGCTGGCGTTGAGCGCGGCCTGGACCGAGCGGGCGCGGCTCGGCACCGGGATCGTCGGCGTCTTCCAGCGGGGGCCGGCGCTGCTGGCGCAGCAGGCGGCGGCGCTCGCCGACGCCTCGGAGGGGCGCTTCGTGCTCGGCATCGGCTCCTCCTCGGACCGGATCGTCGAAGGCTGGAACCGGATCCCCTTCGAGCGGCCGCTGAGCAAGGTCCGCGAGACGCTCGACTTCCTCGGCCCGGCGCTGGCGGGGGAGCGGACCGAGACCGGCTTCAAGCTGGAACAGAAGCCGGCGCACCGGGTGCCGATCGTGCTGGCGGCGCTGCGGGGGAAGATGCTCGAGTTGGCGGTCGAGCGCGCCGACGGCGCCTTCACCAACTTCCTGCCGCTGGCGGGGCTGCCGAAGGTGACGGCGCAGCTGCAGGGGGCGCCGGAGGGCTTCGAGCTGCTCTGCCGCTTCTTCTGCATCCCGGGCGAGCGCGAGCAGGTCGAGCCGCTGGCCCGCTTCATGTTCTCCTCCTACATCACCGTCCCGGTCTACGCGAACTTCTACCGCTGGCTCGGCTACGGCGAGCAGATCCAGCCGATGGTCGAGGCCTGGGAAGCGGGCGACCGCCAGGCGGCCGCGGCGGCGGCACCGTGGGAGCTGATCGAGGAGATGTTCATCTTCGGCACCCCGGAGCAGATGAAGGAGCGCCTCGCCGCCTTCGTCGCCGGCGGCATCACCCTCCCCATCCTCACCCCGATCGTCACGCCGGACAAACTGGCCGAGACGATCGAGGCGCTGGCGCCTTAGTCGGACCCCTGCATCGAAACCGTCCCTACCACCCCTATAGGGGGGTCAATCACGGTTTCGATGCATCGCTCATCGCTTCGGCGAGCGCTGCGTAGGCGTCGGGGCGCCTGGTGGTGAGGAAGGGGAAGAGCTCCAGCCAGTCGCGGCGTTGGTCCAAGTCCAAATCAGCCACTAGAACCGCCGGCTCATCCCTAGGGGCTTGGGCGAGGAGGCGGCCGTAGGGGTCGGAGATGAAGGAGGAGCCGTAGAAGGTGAGCGGCGGCTCGGTGCCGATCCGGTTGACGGCGACCATGAAGACGCCGTTGGCGATGCCGTTGCCGACGATCACGTGCTGCCAGAGGGGCTGGGTGTCGAACTCGGGGTGGTCGGGCTCGGAGCCGATCGCGGTCGGGTAGACGAGGACCTCGGCGCCCTCGAGGCTGTAGGCGCGGGCGACCTCGGGGAACCACTGGTCCCAGCAGGTGGGCAGGCCGAGCTGGACCTCCCCCAGGGCGACCAGCGGGAATGCCTCGCTGTCGCCGGGTCCCGGGCGGAAGTAGCGGTCCTCGTGGTAGCCGGCGGTGACCGGGATGTGGAGCTTGCGGGTGCGGGCGACGAGCTCCCCCTCGGGGGAGACGACGATCGCGGTGTTGAAGCCGAGGCCGTCGGCGCCGTCGGCGCGCTCGTAGAGCGAGGCGTGGACGTGGATGCCGGTGGCGGCCGCCATCCGGGCGGCGAAGTCGTGGGTGCGGCCGCCGGGCAGGTCCTCCGGCTCGGCGCCGGCGGCCTGCGGCCCCCCGGGGTCGACGGCGAAGTAGCGGCTCAGGGTCAGCTCCTGCAGGCAGACCAGCTTCGCCCCCTCCTCGGCAGCAGTGCGGATCCCCTGCTCCAGCGCGGCCTCGTGCTCAGCGGGATCGGCATGCCAGCGGTGCTGGACGGCGGCGATCCGGAACGGCGGGCGGCTGGACGGCCGCGTCCGGGCAAGCGACTCGGGAGGTGCATCGGCGCGGATCAGGCGGATCTCGTCCACTGGTTCAAGATAAAGGGAGTGAGCGCCACCCTCGAGACGACGCCGGCGGAAGACGGTTTCCGGATGCCGGCGGAGTTCGAGCCGCACAGCGGCTGCTGGATGGCCTGGCCGGAACGTCCCGACAACTGGCGGCTGGGCGCGAGGCCGGCTCAGGAGGCCTACGCGGCGGTGGCCGAGGCGATCGCGGCCTCCGAGCCGGTGACGATGGCGGTCTCCGACGCGCAGTTCGAGAACTGCCGGGCGATGCTGCCGCCCGAGGTGCGGGTGGTCGAGATCTCCACCGACGACGCCTGGATTCGCGACACCGGCCCGACCTTCGTCATCGACGGCGAGGGCGGGCGGCGCGGTGTCGACTGGAGGTTCAACGCCTGGGGCGGGACGAACGGCGGCCTCTACTTCCCCTGGGACCGCGACGACCGCGTCGCCGCCAAGGTGCTGGAGATCGAGGGGGCCGATCGCTACCGGGCGCCGGTCGTCCTCGAGGGGGGCGCGATCCACGTCGACGGCGAGGGGACGGTGCTGACGACCGAGGAGTGCCTGCTCAACCCCAACCGCAACCCGGAGCTCTCGCGCGAGCAGATCGAGCGGGTCCTGCTCGCCTACCTGGGCGCGGAGAAGGTGATCTGGCTCGGCGCCGGCGTCTTCGAGGACGAGACCGACGGCCACGTCGACAACCTCGCCTGCTTCGCCCGCCCCGGCACCGTGCTGCTGACCTGGACCGACGACGAGGACGACCCCCAGCACGCGATCTCCCGCGACGCGCGTCGGCGACTGGAAGCGGCGACCGACGCCCGCGGCCGCTCGCTGGAGGTGGTGCTCCTCCCCTCCCCCGGCCCCCTGCAGACCTCGGCCGAGGAGGCTGAGGGAGTCGACGCCGGCGAGGGCACGATCCCCCGCCGCGGCGGCGACCGCCTGGCCGCCTCCTACGTCAACTTCTACCTCGCCAACTCCCGCGTCGTCCGCCCCCTGCTCGACCCCCGCCACGACGAGGAGGCGGCGGCGATCCTGCGCCGCACCTTCCCCGACCGCGAGGTGGTCGGCGTGCCGGCCCGGGAGATCCTCCTCGGCGGCGGCAACATCCACTGCATCACCCAGCAGGTGCCGGCGGTGCGGCGGCCAGGTGCCTGAGCGAGCGACTCTCGCCCTAGTCGAGAGATTCCTCCGACCCCGCCTCCTCAACCGGTCGGCGAGCGCCCTGCTCCGCCAGACCGGACGAGATCTTCTGAAGCCACATGGAAAGTCCCTCTCCGGAAGGGTCGTCAGGTACGGAGAGGTCAAGCGTCCCCTCGGCAGAGTCGATCAACGCGGCGTCCGCGACGCTTGCGCTGGCGGGGAAAATCTGCGTGAGCAAGGGCATCAGGGTTACCTCCGGAGGCGCCAGCGTCACCTCCGGCTCCTTGTCCGAAACGGAATCGCAACGCAGCTTTACGTCAAATCTGTCCTCGTGCTCCATCGAGCTTCCTTTCCGCTGAGGCTCGGCACCAATGATTGCACGGGGGTCGGTGGAAGCCCGCCACCTCATGGTTGAGCCTGCTCCGGGGGATGGGACGAGCAATACCAGGCTATGAAGAGCGCACACATCACAACCGCAGAAGCCCCCGCAAGAACAAGCAGTGCAAGGGAAGTGGCCTCCCAGTTCTTGCAGTTCTCTCCGAGCAGGCCTGGCTCGCATGACCGGCCCCCGACGATCAGAGCCGCCGCGGCAAAAGCGCAGAACCCCTCGAAAATTGCCATCGATCGGATCCCCAGCAGGAGTTGGGTCGTTATCGAAGCCTCTCCAGGACGCGCGACGAGCGCAGCCAGGCCCGCCGGAACGATCAGCAGAAGACCCGGGACGACGCCGATGTTCTCTACCAGGCCTTCCCAGCGAAAGCCGACGAATACGAGGAGCACGGTGGTGAACAGGGAAAGAAGGGCCGTCGCCCGAACGAGAGTCGCGGAAGAGGGACGCAGGTGGACCACAGCGGCCGCCTCGCTGGCCCCGAATGGAAGGTCCGTTCCCCGTGGCAGGTATAGGTGCGCACGCCTTCGACTGTCACGCAACGTCTGGATCGACTCCCTCGCAACCTTCTTGTTCCTGATCGGAATCAGGTCTCCCCGAGTGATGTTGAGCCCATCGGGCGCCACAAACTCCAGGTGATAGCCCGCTCCGTAACTCGCCGCGGGTACCGAGATGCTTCGAACGTCCGACATCAAGCCGAGGCTCCGTCGGATTCGGCGTGGCCGGGGCCGAGACCTCGGTCGGGGGCCGATTTCCTCGCCCACGATCCACCCCAGAACCTTGCGGAAGACTCCCTCGGCTGGGGCGTCCTGAAGCCAGGCATCGGATCGGGTCGGCGGCTCGTCGTAGGAAAGCTTCAGGATTCGTCGCACCCCCGTGGGGCCGCAGAGGGGGACGATCACCAAGTAATTCTGGGTGAGGATCCTGGCGGTGGCAAGGAACCGCCTATCGGTCAGCAGCTGTTCCCGCCAAAGGCATGACGCTTCCTCCATGCCTTCGACCGGCTGGAGCTCGTCCACCGGGTCGACGCCGCTATCGCCCTCAGTCAACGCCAGCTTCATGAAGACCAGGTCGATGTCTGGAGGGGGCACCGATCCATGGGCTTCCTTCAGCAGGGGTGGAGCCACCAGCGATGCAAGCCCTGCCAGCAGGGACGCGGCGAGGGACGCGTTGCGGTCCTTGGTCAACAAGGGGATTGCCGCGCCTGCCTCGTCCCGCAGATCGAAATTCGTCAGCGGCCTCTTCTTCAACAAGGTGAGTGGCGTGAAGTAGACCTCTTGGTCGTCGCCGGCTAACGTCAGTTCCCCCGAGTTGGCGGGGAGGGTGAAGTCAACACTGATCTGTCGACGATAAGTGTCGTAGGTCTCGAACTGGATCGTCTCCACCCGGCGGTGCACCCAATCCGACCAGGAGAACATCAACTCCAAGTTCCGCAACCCGAGTTGTCTCTCGCGGGCGGTGAAAGGTGGTGTTTTCACTTCCTGCACGGTCCGAAATCTATTGAGGTACGGGGGAGTCGGTAGATCTGGTGCAGTTAACTGGTGCCATGAGCCTCGGGGTCATGCCACACCTTCTTCAGCCAGGGTGGCGTGACGGCGAAGCGGGCGGTGCTGGTGGCGGCGATCGGCTCGAGCGGGATCAGGTGGACCCGGTGGCCGGGGGTGAAGCGGGTGACCTCAGGGAAGCCGATCGCGTTGCCGGCGTGGCTGCCGCCGGAGACGAAGAGGTAGCCGGTGGCCGGGCCCCAGCCGTCGCGCTCCACGACGCCCGCATCCGACCCCCAGTTGCCGATGCCGCGCGAGTGGTTGTGGCCGTGGTGGGAAGAGGCGCGTTGGTCGACGTGGCCGTCGGGGCGGAAGCGGAACTGCACGCTCTCCCAGTCGTCGGCGTGGTAGCCCTTCCTCCCCACCACCGGGATGCCTCGCAGAGTCGCCGAGTCGGCGTAGTAGGTCCAGTACTGGAGGTAGAGGTTGCCGGCGCGCCCGCCGGAGCAGTCGGCCCCTTCGGCCTCCGTCCGCTCGGCCTCGCCCTCGCGGCAGTCGACCACGTGGACGAAGGCGGTGACGGGCAGGCCGTGATCGGTCCTGTGCACCGATCCTTCGCCCGGTCCGTCGCTGCACTCGCTGTGACGGCAGCGGCGGAAGTCGACCGGGAGCGCCTTCGATCCCTTCTCGAAGGCGAGCGTCGGCATGTGCCTGCGCACGAGCTCGCCGACCTCCGTGCCGTAGGTGGCGATCAGAACCGGCTGATCGCCACAGCCGTCCACCAGGGCGGCTGCGCAGATGATCCGGTCCGCCAGCGCCCGCGCCAGCGGCGCCCCCGGCACCCGCACCCCGGCGGCCACCAGCGCGAGCATCGCCAGCGAGATGAGCAGGACGAGCCCGATCCACTCGACCGTCCCCTGGCCCCGCTCCGACTGCATGCGGCCGACGCTATGGAGGGAGAGCGCACGCGTGGGTGCCTAGAGTGCCGATTCAGTGCCGGGATACCTACGACTTCGATGGGCCGCCCTGCTGGTGCTCGTGGGCCTGCTTCCGGCTGCCGAGGCGGTAGCGGCCGAGCGAAGGGTGATCGGGCACTCGGTGCGGGGGCGGGCGATCGTGAGCGTGCGGATGGGACCCCAAGGCGCAGCGCTGAAGATGCTCGTCGTCGGCGCCGTCCACGGCAACGAGGCGGCCGGCATGCGGATCACCCGCCGGCTGATCGCAGCGGGGGCTCCGAAGGACGTCGAGCTCGTCGTCGTGCCGACGCTCAACCCCGACGGGGTCGCCGCCCGCACCCGCGGCAACGCCCGCAGCGTCGACCTCAACCGCAACTTCCCCTTCGACTGGCAGCCGCTCTCCGGCGGCGAATACTCCGGCACCGGCCCGCTCTCCGAGCCCGAGTCCCGCGCCGCCCACCGCCTCATCCTCCGCGCCAAGCCCGACGTGACGATCTGGTTCCACCAGCCCTTCGGCCTGATCGACCGGCCCCAGGGCAACCCCTTCGCCGCCCGCCGCTTCGCCCAGCTGATCGGCCTCCCCCTCGTCCGCCTCCCCGGCCGCTACCCCGGCAGCGCCGCCCGCTGGCAGAACCACCGCCTCCCGAGCACCACCGCCTTCGTAGCCGAGCTGCCCCAGCAAGTGGGCAGCCCGCTCGTAAGGCGCGGAACCGCCGCGGTCCGCACCCTGGCAAGAGAGCTGGCGAGTCCGGACCTAGCCCCCCTCCGGCGGGTGACGCCGTAGAGCGCTAGAGGTTGCCGATCTCGGCTGCGATTTCGCTCGCCGCCGCTTTGGCGTCGGCGAACAGCATCGAGGTGTTCGGTTCGTAGAAGAGGTCGTTGTCGATGCCGGCGAAGCCGGGGCTGAGGGAGCGCTTGATCACGATCACCTCTTGGGCCTCGGAGACTTCGATGATCGGCATGCCGGCGATCGGCGAGTCGGGGTCGTTCTTCGCCGCCGGGTTGGTGACGTCGTTGGCGCCGACGACCACCGCCACGTCGGTGCGCGGCATCTCCGGGTTGATCTCCTCCATCTCCTTGAGGTTCTCGTAGGCGACGTCGGCCTCGGCGAGGAGGACGTTCATGTGCCCCGGCATCCGGCCCGCGACGGGGTGGATCGCGTAGTTGACGGTGACGCCGCGCGCTTCCAGCGCGTCGGCGACCTCTTTGATCGCGTGCTGGGCCTGGGCGACGGCGAGGCCGTAACCCGGGACGATCACGACGGAGTCGGCGTAGGCGAGCTTGATCGCCGCGTCCTGGGCGCCGATCGAGACGTGGGGCTTTTCCTCGCCCCCGCCCGTGGCGCCGCCGGAGGGCGCGCCGCCGAAGCCGGAGAAGAGGATGTTGGCGACCGAGCGGTTCATCGCGGTCGCCATCTCCAGGGTGAGGATCGTTCCCGAGGAGCCGACCAGGGTTCCCGCCACGATCAGGGCGACGTTGTCGAGCGCGAAGCCCGCGGCCGCGGCGGAGAGCCCGGTGAAGGCGTTCAGCAGCGAAATGACGACCGGCATGTCGGCGCCGCCGATCGGCAGGACGACGAGGTTGCCGAGCAGCGCCGCGAGGAGCAGGAGGAGGATGAAGAGGCCCTCCGAGGGCGATTCGTTGTCGACCGCGAGGATCACGCAGATGGCGACGATCGCGACAACCAGGACGGCGTTGATCACCTGCTGCCCGGGCGCCGCGATCGGCCGCGTCGGGATCAGGTCCTGGAGCTTGGCGAAGGCGATGTTCGAGCCCCAGAAGGAGACCGAGCCGACGACGGCGGCGAAGAGGATCGGGATCAGGGTGTCGAGCGGGATCTCGTGGCCGAGCTCGATGCCGTGGCGGATCTCGGCCCAGGCGATCAGGGCGATGGCGCCGCCGCCGACGCCGTTGTAGAGGGCCACCATCTGCGGCATCTCGGTCATCTGCACGCGGATCGAGGCGATCACGCCGACCGCGGTGCCGATCGCGAGGCCGAGGAAGATCAGGCCCCAGTTGCCCATCCCGTCGAGCAGGAGCGTCGTGACCACGGCGATCGCCATGCCGCCGGCGGCGACGAGGTTGCCGCGTTTGGCCGTGGTCGGGTGGGTGCCCTGTTTGATCCCGACGATGAAGAGGACGAAGGCGAGGATGTAGAGGGCGGTCGACGCGTCGCCGCCCGGCTCGAGCACGGCGCGGACCATCAGGCGCCGCCCTTCCCGTCAGCCTCGGCCTTCGGCTTCGGCTTCCTCGAGAACATGCCGAGCATCCGGTCGGTGACCATGAAGCCGCCGACGATGTTGATCGTGCCGAAGGCGATCGCGATCGTGCCGATCACGTACTCGAGGGCGTCGTCGGCGAAGCCGATGACGATCAGGCCGCCGAGCATGACGATGCCGTGGATCGCGTTGGTCTGCGACATCAGCGGCGTGTGCAGGGTCGTCGGCACCTTCGAGATCACCTCGAAGCCGACGAAGACGGCGAGCACGAAGATCGTGATCTCGGTCATCAAGTCCATGGCTACTGCGCTGCCCTCTCGTTCTTGATCGCGCCCCCCTGGGTGATGCAGGCGGCGGCGATGATGTCGTCCTCGAAGTCGATCTTGGCCTCGCCCTCGTCGGTGACGATCAGGCCGAGCAGGTTCTCGAGGTTCTTGGCGTAGAGCTGGGAGGCCGGCGCCGGCATCTCGCTGGCGAGGTTGCGGGGACCGAGCACCTTGACGCCGTTCTCGACGACGGTCTGGCCGGCCTCGGTCAGCTCGCAGTTGCCGCCGGTCTCGGCGGCGAGGTCGACGATCACCGAGCCCGGCGCCATGTTGCGGACGCCCTCGGCGGTGATCAGCAGCGGCGCCGGGCGGCCCGGGATCGCGGCGGTGGTGACGATGATGTCCTGCTTGGCGGCGTTCTCGGCGAGGGCGTCGCGCACCTGCGCGTTCTCCTCGTCGGTCAGCGGCCGGGCGTAACCGCCCTCCCCCTCGGCGTCGGGGATGAAGTCCAGTTCCAGCGGCCGGCCGCCGAGCGAGGCGATCTGCTCCCAGGCGGCGCGGCGGATGTCGAAGCCGGTGACGATCGCGCCGAGCCGCTTGGCGGTGGCGACGGCCTGGAGGCCGGCGACGCCGGCGCCGAGGACGAGGACCTTGGCCGGGGGCACGGTGCCGGCGGCGGTGGTCATCATCCCGAAGAAGCGGCCCGACTCGCGGGCGCCGATCAGGGTCGCCGCGTAGCCGGCGGCGGCGGCCTGCGAGGAGAGCGCGTCCATCGCCTGGGCGCGGGTGGTGCGCGGGATCGCCTCCATCGCGAAGGCGGTGACGCCGGCGCTCGCCAGAGCTTTGTTGGTCTCCGCCGCAACCCAGGGGTTGAGATGGGAGATGAGGATCTGGTTGCCGTTCAGCTTGGCGATGTCCGCGGTGCTCGGCACGGCGACGTGGAGGACGATGTCGGCGCCCCAGGCGGCGTCGGCGGCGCCGACGGTGGCCCCGGCCTCCTGGTAGGCGGCGTCGGTGTGACCGGCGGCCTCGCCGGCGCCGGACTCGACGACGACGTCGACCTTCTCGTTCTTCTTCAGCGATTTGACGACGTCGGGGATCAGCGCGACGCGGCGCTCGCCCTCTGCGGTCTCTTTCGGCACTCCGATCTTCATGGCGCGGCGCGGAAGATTATGCGATTGGGTCGGGATCACGTCCCGACCCCCGCCAATCAGGCAGAGACCCCCGCCAGAGCGGCCAGCCGCTCCATGGTGTGGAGCTGCTCGGAGCGCTCGACGTGGACCGGCGAGCAGATCAGCCGGTCGATGCCGGCGCCGCGGAAGCGCTCGATGCGCTCGGCCACCTCGGTCTCGGTGCCGACCAGGGAGGTCGCCTCGACGATCTCGTCCGGCATCGCCTCGAAGGCGCCGCCGCGGTCGCCGTCCTGGAAGCGCTGCTGGACCTCGTCGGCGACCTCGCCGAAGCCGAAGCGGTGGGCGAGATCCACGTAGAAGTTGGTCTTGCGGCTGCCCATGCCGCCGAAGTAGAGGACGAGCCCGGCCTTGACGACGTTCTTCGCGGCCTCGAGGTCGCCGTCGATCGCGACCTGCAGCGAGGGGCTGACCTCGAGGTCGGAGCGCTGCCGCCCGCCCTTGGCGAAGCCGGCCTCCAGGTGCTCGCCCCAGGTCTCCTCGAAGGCGTCGACGCTGAAGAAGATCGGGATCCAGCCGTCGCAGATCTCCGCCGCCATCTCCACCGATTTGCGACCGATCGCGCCGACGAAGACCGGGATCTCGTTGCGCAGCGGGTGGAAGTTGAGCTTCAGCGGCTTGCCCTCGCCGCCCGGCAGCGGCAGCGTGTAGTGCTCGCCCTGGTGGTTGACCGGCCCCTCGCGGGCGATGATCTCGCGCACCACTTCGATGTACTCGCGGGTGCGCCCCCAGGGCTTCGCGTAGGGGACGCCGTACCAGCCCTCGGAGACCTGCGGGCCCGACGGGCCGAAGCCGAATAGGAAGCGGCCGCCGGAGAGTTTGTCGATCGTCGCCCCGGCCATCGCCGCCGCCGCGGGCGGGCGCGCCGGCACCTGCATGATCGCGGCGCCGAGGTTGATCCTCTCGGTCCGCGCCGCCAGCCAGGCGAGCACGCTGACCACGTCGGAGCCATAGGACTCGGCAGCCCAGACCGACTCGTAGCCGAGCTTCTCGGCGGCGAGGACGACTTCCGCCGCCTCCTCGCCGGCGGGGCCGATCCCCCAGTAGCCGAGGTTTAGTCCGAGCTTCAGGCCCATCGTCCGCGCACCCTATTGAATAGGTGGCCGCATGGGCAACGGCCGACCCTCAATCGAGCAAGGGCTCTCTGGCAAGGAGGCGGCGGCGCGGCTGCGCAAGCTGGGCCCGCCGCCGGAGAACTCCTCGCGCTCGCTGGCGAGCATCGTCGCCGCCAACACCTTCACGCTCTTCAACGCGATCATCGCCGCCTTCTTCGTCGTCAACATCGGCCTCGGGCTCTGGGCCGACGCGCTCTTCGGGGTGATCGCGATCGTCAACTCGGGGATCGGGATCTACCAGGAGAAGAAGGCCAAGGAAACGCTGGACGAGATCGCCGTCCTCGTCGCCCCCCGCGCCCATGCCGTACGCGACGGCGCCGCGGTCGAGCTGACCGCCCACGAGGTGGTGCCCGGCGACGTGATCCAGGTCGGGCCCGGCGACCAGCTGGTCGCCGACGGCGAGGTGATCGCCTCCCGCGGGATGACGATCGACGAGTCCCTGCTGACCGGCGAGTCCGACGGGATCCAGAAGGGGGACGGCGACCGCGTCCTCTCCGGCTCCTTCTGCGTCTCGGGGTCGGGCCACTACGTCGTCGACAGGGTCCGCGAGGAGAGCTACGCCGGCCAGGTGGCGGGAGAGGCGAAGACCTTCCGCCACCCGCCCTCGCCGCTGCAGGAAGAGGTCAACCGGGTGATCGTCGCCTCGACCTACCTGATGCTGCCGCTGGCGGCGCTCCTGATCCTCAGCCTCAGCCTGCGCAACGTCCACCTCGAGGAGGCGGCGCAGACCGCGACCGCCGGGCTGATCACCCTGATCCCCGAGGGCCTGGTGCTGCTGATGAGCGTCACCTTCGCGGTCGCCGCCGTGCGGCTGGCGCGGCGGGGGACGCTGGTGCAGCAGATGAGCGCCAGCGAGAGCCTCGCCTCGGTCGACACGATCTGCGTCGAC
Organism: Solirubrobacterales bacterium; assembly: GCA_036280335.1. Classification (GTDB taxonomy): domain Bacteria; phylum Actinomycetota; class Thermoleophilia; order Solirubrobacterales; family 70-9; genus VAYN01. The sequence goes on along the minus strand of DASUQZ010000302.1, from coordinate 6,272 downwards.
AAGACCGGGACGCTGACCGCGGGCGAGCTGCGGCTGACCGGGGTCGAGTACGCCGACGGGATCGATCCGAAGGCCGGCGCGGCGGCGCTGGGCCGATTCGCGGCCAGCGCCGGGGACCGCAACAAGACGCTGGAGACGATCGCCCAGGAGTTCCCGGGCCGGGCCGCGACGGTCAGGGGCGAGGTTCCCTTCTCCTCGGAGTGGAAGTGGAGCGGGCTCTCGCTGGACGGCGGCTCCGGAGGGTCGACCTACGTGATGGGCGCGCCGGACATCCTCACCGACTCGGGGGCGCTGGCCCTGCCGCCCCGCCTCGCCGGCAGGCTGGAGGAGGAAACGGCGGCGGGGCGGCGCGTCGTCGCCTTCGGGCAGACCAGCGAGTCCCTGCCGGACGATCCGGCCGGCGCCGGGGCGCCGCGGCTGACGCCGCTGGCCCTGGTCGTGCTGGAGGAGACGCTGCGGCCCGACGCCGCGGAGACGATCGCGACGATGCGGGAAGAGGAAGTCGACCTGAAGCTGATCTCCGGCGACGCCGCCGCCACGGTGACCGCCGTCGCCTTCGCGGTCGGGGTGCCCCGGGACGCGGGGGTGGTCGAGGGGCCCGACCTCCCGGACGACCCGGACGCGCTGGCGAAGGTCGCGCTCGAGAACACGATCTTCTGCCGGATCAAGCCGGAGCAGAAGAAAGCGCTGGTCGGGGCGTTGGTCGCCGCGGGCCGCTACGTGGCGATGATCGGCGACGGCGTCAACGACGTGCCGGCGCTGAAGCGGGCGCGGATGGCGGTGGCGATGGGGTCGGGGACGCAGGTGACGAAAGGGGTCGCCGACGTCGTCCTGCTCGAGGACCAGTTCGAGCGGCTGCCGGAGGCGGTCGGCGAGGGGCGGCGGATCGCCCGCAACATCCACCGGCTCGGCCGCCTCTACCTGACCAAGACGATCTACGCCGCGGCGCTGATCCTGCTCGTCGCGGTGCCCGGGCTGGCCTTTCCCTTCCTCCCCCGCCACCTGACGATCGCGGCCCTGCTGACGATCGGCATCCCCTCCTTCGTGCTGGCGCTGCTGCCCTCCGACGGGCCGCTCTACCGGGGTCGCCTCCTGCGGGCGCTGGCCGCCTTCGCGATCCCGGCCGGGCTGGCGACGGCGCTCGGCTCGGTCCTCTCCTTCTTCCTCGTCGACACCCTCGCCGGCGGCACCCTCGAGGAGGGGCGAACCGCGGCGACGACGACGCTGATCGTGCTGGGCCTGGCCTTCGTGCTGCTGCTCGAGCGCGGCCCCGGCCGGGAGCACATCGCCGTCCAGGGCTACATGCTGGTGATGGTGATCAGCCTCGCCGCCGTCTTCGCCCTGATCCTCGGCATCGCGCCGGTCCGCGAATTCTTCGAGATGACGCTGCTCGGCTCGGGGCAGTGGTTCCTCGCCCTCCTCTCGGCCGCGGCAGGGCTGACGATCGCCAGCCTGCTCTGGCGACTGCCCCAGATCGAACGGCTGGAAGTTCCCGGAGAGCGGGTAGAAGCCGGAGCGTGAGCGCTCCGCGCTACCCGCTCGAACCCGACTGCGTCGATGAGGCCTTCACCCCGGACGGGGAGCCGCGGCCCCTCTATGCCGGGCTGATCGAGGCCCTGGGTCGAGAGGACCTGACGGAGCTGCGGGGGCGCGTCGAGCGGGCGGTCGCCGCCCACGGGCTGACCTTCGGCGAGGGGGAGCCGATCGCGGTCGATCCGGTGCCGCGGCTGGTCGACGCGGCCGAGTGGGAGTCGCTGGAAGCCGGCCTGCTGCAGCGGGCCCGCGCCCTCAACGCCTTCGTCGCCGACGCCTACGGGCCGCAGCGGATCTTCGACGCCGGCGTCGTCCCGCGGCGCCTGCTGGAGACCTCGGCCGGATTCGAACCGGCTATGCGGGGGCTGCTGGCGGACGGGGTGCCGCCGGCGACGGTCGCGGGCCTCGACCTGATCCGAGACGCCCAGGGGCGCTTCCGGGTGCTCGAGGACAACCTCCGCATGCCCTCGGGCGCCTGCTACGCGCTGGCGGTCCGCGAGATCGTCGAGCCCGAGCTCGGGGCTCCGCTGCGGCCGCGCCCGCTGGGCGGCTACCTGGAGACGCTTGGGGCGGCGATCCGGGCCGCTGCCCCGGACGGCCGCGAGGAACCCGTCGCCGCGGTGATCTCCGACGGACCCGAGAACGGCGCCTGGTACGAGCACGAGCGGGTCGGGCGCGAGTTGGGGATGCCGGTCTTCCGGCCCGACCAGCTCGAGGTCGAGAAGGGGCGCCTGTTCGCGCGCAGCTCGCAGGGGCGCGTCCAGATCGACGTGATCTACCGGCGCATGGACGCCGACCGGATCTGCGAGCCCGACGGCGGTCTCACCGAGCTCGGGGAGCTGCTGATGCCGGCGCTGCGCTCCGGGCGGCTGCGCTGCGCCAACGCCTTCGGCACCGGTCTCGCCGACGACAAGCTCACCCACGCCTACGTCGAGCGGATGATCGGGTTCTACCTCGGCGAGGAGCCGCTGCTGCGTTCGGTCCGGAGCTACGACCTCACCGACGAAGCCGGCCGGAAGGAGGCGATGGAGCGGCTCGACGAATTGGTGGTCAAGCCCCGCGGCGGCTTCGGCGGCCACGGCGTCACGATCATGCCCAGGGCGAGCGAGCCGGAGCGCAAGCGGGCGATCGGGGTGGTGCGGCGGCGGCCGGAGCACTTCGTCGCCCAGGAACCGGTGGAGATCTCCAGCCATCCGACCGTTCGCGGCGAGGGCCTGCGGCCGCGGCGGATCGACCTGCGGCCGTTCGTCGTCAGCGCCCCCTGCCGGGAGGCGGCGATGGTCGGCGGGCTGACCCGGTTCGCGCAGGGCGCCGGCGAGATGGTGGTCAACAGCTCCCAGGGTGGTGGTTGCAAGGACACCTGGGTAGTGGAGAATCTGCGGGCATGAAGCGCGGCGCCGAACAAGGACGGCCCCTGATCGGGGTCACCACCTCGGAGGTGCGAATCCCCGAGCGGATCCAGCAGACGCCGGAGAGCGAGCCGAAAGTCCGCGAGATGGTCCTCGGCCTCACCTACCTGCGGGCGCTGGAGACGGCGGGGGCGCTGCCGATGGTGATCCCGCCGATGCCGGAGGAGGCGATCGGGACGCTGCTCGACCGGCTCGACGGCATCTGCCTCTCCGGCGGCCCTGACCTAGATCCCGACACCTACGGCGCCCGGCCGCACCCGGAGCTGGGGCCGATCGAGCCCGACCTCGACCGCTTCGAGCTGGCGATGGCGCGTCGGGCCGACGTGCGGGAGATGCCGATCCTGGCGATCTGCCGCGGCACCCAGGCGCTCAACGTCGCCCGCGGCGGGACGCTGATCCAGCACTTGCCGGAGATCTCGCCGGAGTTCGCCCACCGGCAGTCGGCACCCGGCGACGAGACCAGCCACACGATCGAGATCGAGCCGGGCAGCCGGCTGGCGGCGGCGCTGGAAGACGAGGAGGTCCGGGTCCCCGACGTGCTCGACGTCAACTCCTTCCACCACCAGGCGATCGAGCGGCTGGGCGAGGGGCTGAAGATCACCGCCCGGGCGCCGGACGGGACGATCGAGGGGGTCGAGGACCCGTCCCGTCCCTTCCTGATCGGCGTCCAGTGGCACGCCGAGACGCTCGTCCACCGCCCCTACGAGGCGGCCCTGTTCCGCCACTTCGTCGAGGCCTGCCGCCTCTCCCCCGTCGCGGCTTAGGTCGTTTCCACCCTTTTGGTTCCTATAGGAACGCAAAGGGTGGAAACGATCAGCTCGGGGGGAGTACGAACTGGCTGACGATCAGGTTGGCGGCCAGCTTCGGCTCGGTGCCCTCGCGGCGGCGCTCGATCCGCACCTCGATCACGACCGTGCTCTTGCCGACGTGGAGGGGCTCGGCCCGGGCCTCGATCTCGTCGCCGAGGACCCCGGCGGCGAAGACGTTGAGCTTCAGCTCGATCGTGGTGAAGTTGTGGCCGGGCGGGATGCAGCGGAAGGTCGACCAGGCGGCGACGGTGTCGCCGAGCGCGGTCCAGACGCCGCCGTGGACGAAGCCGCCCGGATGCAGGTGGCGTTTGTCGACGACGATGCGGCCCCGGGCGTGGGAGTCCTCGACCTCGAGCGGCTCGATCCCGAGATCGCCCGGGAAGCTTCCCGGCAGGAAGTCCCGGACGGTCTCGGCGGTGATCATCGAGCTCGGGTGCGGCGTGTCGTTCATCGCCGCGGCAGCTCCTAGTTGAGGCGTTCGACGAGCATCGCCTTGCCCTGACCGCCGGCGACGCACATGGTCTCGAGGCCGACCTGCTTGTCGTCGGTCTCGAGCACGTTCAGCAGCGTGCCCATGATGCGGGCGCCGGTCATCCCGAAGGGATGGCCGAGGGCGATCGCGCCGCCGTGGGTGTTGAGCTTGTCTTCGTCGATCCCGCATTCGGCCATGATCGGGATCACCTGGGCGGCGAAGGCCTCGTTGAGCTCGACTCGGTCGACGTCGCCGATCGTCATCCCGGCCCGGTCGAGGACCTTCTTGATCGCGCCGATCGGGGCGACGCCCATCAGCTCCGGCTCGTTGCCGTGGGTGGCGGCGGTGATGATGCGAGCGCGCGGGGTGAGGCCGAGCTCCTTGGCCTTGGCGTCGCTCATCAGCAGCACCGCGGCGGCGCCGTCGTTCAGCGGGCAGGAGTTGCCGGCGGTGACGCCGCCGCCGCCGAAGGCCTCCGGCAGTTCGGAGAGCTTCTCCAGGGTCGAGGAGGCGCGGGGGCCGTCGTCCTTGGTGACCTCGCTGCCGTCGGGCAGCTTCACCGGGACGATCTCGCGGTCGAAGAAGCCGTCTTCCTGCGACTTCACCGCCAGTTCCTGCGAGCGCTGCGCGAACTTGTCCATGTCGGCGCGGCTGACCTCGTACTTGTTGGCGACGTTGACGGCGGTCTCGCCCATCGCGATGTAGGCGTTGGGCTGGCCGTCGTTGCCTTTGAGGTTGTCGTTCTGGTCGTCGCCGCCGGCGGCCTCGGTGCGCTCGTTGTAGCGGCTGACCCACTCGACGCCGACGGCGAGGTAGGCGTCGCCCTCGCCGGCCTTGATCGCGTTGCCGGCGTGGCGGATCGCGTCGAGGCTGGAGGAGCAGTAGCGGGAGACGGTGACCCCGTTGACCTCCTGCGGCAGCTTCTCGGAGAGCAGCGAGATGATCCGGGCGAGGTTGAAGGCCTGCAGGCCCTGCGGCATGCCGACGCCGCAGAAGACGTCTTCGATCAGGGCCGGGTCGACGTCCGGGTTGCGCTCGAGCAGCTGGTCGACCACGAAGGCGCCCATCTCCTCGGGGCGCAGCTGGGCCAGCGACCCCTTGAAGGCACGGCCGATCGGCGTGCGGATGGTGTCGACGATGACTGCTTCGGGCATTCCTCTATCTCCTTGAAGGCTTGGAAGGGCTTGGGACCGCGGGGGCAGGGTAGTTGACGCTGACCGCGGGCGTTTAGTGCGAATTCGCACGAAGTCTGGCGGCAGCGTCATGGACCTGCGTTACATTCGCCTCAATCCACCTCGCTCGGAAAGCGAGATTTGCCGTTCAGCGGCAACGAAAGGAGGGCCCCTTCATGCCTGAGGGTTACTGCGTCAAGGAGCGCAAGAAGGTCGAGATCAAAGACGCCAAGCAGGTGACGATGAAGAACGGTCGCCCGGCGATCCAGGGCGTTTGCCCGGACTGCGGGACGAAAATCTTCAAGATCGGAAAGCTCGAATAAGGGGTTCCCCGAGCAGCATTTGAACCCGGCGACGCCGGGAAGCGTATGCCGGGTCGGATGATCCCCTTGACGATGGGAAATTCGACCCGGGGCGCACTCAGCCGCGAACGCGACGTCCGCGAGGCCTACGCCGCCCATTCCGGCGAGCTGTACGGCTTCGCGGTCCGTTCGCTCGGCGACGCCGGCCTCGCCGAAGAGGCCGTCCAGGAGACCTTCGTCCGCGCCTGGCGGGCAGGGGACCGCTTCGACCCGAAGATCGGCTCGCTGCGGACCTGGCTCTTCGCGATCCTCCGCAACGTCGTCATCGACCTCGGGCGGGCACGGGCGGTGCGGCCCGGCGTCGCCGAGGGCGGGACCGAGCCGAGCGTCGAGCCGATCGACGAGGCGCTGACCGCCTGGCAGGTGGAGGAGGCGATGCGGCGGATCGGCGAGGACCACCGGCGGGTGATCATCGAGACCTATTACCGCGGCCGGCCCTACGCCGAGGTGGCGAAGGAGCTCGGTGTCCCGGCTGGGACCGTGAAGAGCCGCGTCTACTACGGGCTGCGGGCACT
>DASUQZ010000301.1:0-8355 GCA_036280335.1 Solirubrobacterales bacterium | reverse complement strand
AGCCGCGGACGATGCAGGACGATCCGCGCTACGACGACGTCGTCGCCGAGGTGAAGGCGTTCGTCGCCGAGCGGCTGGAGGCGGCGACCGCGGCGGGGATCGCCGAGGAGCGGGTCTGGCTCGACCCCGGCATCGGCTTCGGCAAGACCGCCGCCCACAACATGGAGCTGCTGCGCCGCCTCGCCGAGCTGCGCGAGCTCGGCCGGCCGCTGGTGATCGGCACCTCGCGCAAGAGCTTCATCGGCAGGGTCGACGGCTCGGCGGCGGGGGAGCGGCTCGGCGGCACGATCGCCTCCTCCGTCCTCGCCGCGGCCGAGGGGGCCGAGGTGCTGCGCGTCCACGACGTCGCCGAGATGCGCCAGGCGCTGGCCGTGGCCACGGCGATCCTCGGGTAGGTTCCAAGGCCATGGAGTCGCACGACAACGGGATCGAGTCGAGCGCGGAAATCGAGCTGCGCGGGCTCTCTATCTACACCCATCACGGCGTCTCGGAAGCCGAGCAGGAGGTCGGCCAGCGGCTCGAGTTCGACATCTCCTTCGACGTTCCCGACTGCGACGCGGTCCTCACCGACCGCCTCGAGGACACGGTCGACTACGGCCAGGTCTGCGACATCGTCGCCCTCGCCGCCACCGAGCGCAGCTACAAGACCCTGGAGCGCCTCGCCCAGGTGGTCGGCGAGCGGCTGATGGAGCGCTACGGCTGCGAATCGGTCCGCGTCCGCGCCGCCAAGCCGGAGCCGCCGCTGCCGCTGGCGATCCAGGAGGTCGCGGTCGAGGTCACCCAGGAGCGGATGGGCGAAGAGGAAGACGAACCCGAGGAGTAGCCGCTTGGCGGGCGAGAAGCGCACCGGCTACCTCGGCCTCGGCTCCAACGTCGGCGACCCCGCGGCACACCTGCGCGCCGCGGTCGAGCTCCTGGAAGCCGAGGACATCGAGGTCGACGCCGTCTCCTCGACCTACGTGACCGAGCCGGTCGGCGAGGTCCTCGACCAGCCCGATTTCCTCAACGCCGCCGTCCGCATCCGCACCGACCTGGAGCCCGAAGAGCTGCTCGAAGCCTGCAAGCGCGTAGAGGCCGAACGCGGCCGCTCCTTCGACGCGCCCCGCCACAGCCCCCGCCCGCTCGACGTCGACCTGCTCCTCCTCGGCGACATCGAGATGAGCAACGACCGCCTCACCCTGCCGCACCGCGAGGTGACCACCCGCCGCTTCGTCCTCGTCCCCCTGCTAGAGCTCGACCCGGACCTGACCCTGCCGGACGGAACTCGGCTCTCCCAGGCGCTAGACGCTCTGGGCCCGGGTCAGCGGGTCGAGCAAAGGGGACGTCTTACGCCGCTGTAAGACTTGGGTATAGGAAAGGCTGGAGGTAGAGCAATGACGAGGAATGTTCACGTGGTGCCCAGTGACAGCGGTTGGGACGTCAAGGTCGAGGGTGGAAGCGGCTCCCGCCACTTCTCCACTCAGAACGAAGCCATTCGCGCAGGTCGCGAGCTGGCGCGAGGCAACCACTCCGACAACATCATCCACGGAAGGGATGGCCGGATCCGGCAGCGGGACAGCTACGGGAGGGACCCTTTTCCACCGCCCGGTTAGGCTCGTCTGAACGGCCTGCTAAGTTGATTTAGCTGGCTGAGAGCAGGTTCGCGACAGCGAGCTTCAGGAAATTTCCCTTGGTCGGCACATCTTCAGGCCCCGCTTCAGCGGGGCCTTTTTTCTTCGGCGTCAGGGGAACCAGATGTCTCTCGTCCTCAGATGAGGTTCGATCCTCGTCTCCCAGAGCGCTTCGACGGCTCGGGCGGAGGAGTTGTCGGGAACGACCCCCGCACGGATCTTCTCGACTCTTGCGGTGATGTAGGTCGCGCAGTCCGCCAACTGAATCCCCCCGTTGCTGTGCGAGGGGACGAAGTGGATCGTGTCCACGATGTGGTCGATCTGCTCGGTGTAGACCCCCCAGGAAGTGCCGACCTCCTGGTACTGGGCGAGATCGCGGAGGGCAGCATCCTCGACCTCTTTGGCCTCGTCGGCGACGAGTAGAACTCTGCAGTCGTGCTGCCGAGCCATCCGCTCGATCGACTCGATCGTGTACATCAGCGCGATGTCGTGCGGATGGAATGGATTGTTGTATCGACGCTGGAGCCCGGCCTTCTCGACTCCGCGCACGATCACCTCCCCTTCTGCGACCTCGATGCCCTTGAGGATGTCGTCGTAGATCTCGATCCGTTTCGAAGGCGACATCTCGCTGAAGTAGCTGTTGCCCGCGTAGAGATCGTGCCCGTGGAACTCGAACTGATCCTCCTGGCAATCGCCGGGACAGTGGCGGCGCCCCGTCTCCCGGATGTGCTCGTGCAGAGCCGCGATGTTCTCCTCGTCGACAGTGAGCGCGAGGATGAGGTGGATGGGCTGGGCAGGCTCGTCGCATTTGCGACCGGTGTTTCCAGCCTCGTCCATATATGCAAAACGCATTTATGCCCCTGCCGATCGATGTCACCTTCCGGTACGCGGAAGGATCGGGAGCCTAGCGGGGCGGCGGGGAACCTTCCGCAGAGAGTGCTCGCAGCCACTCGGCCGGTAGGACCGGCGGCATCCTGCCCGGGTAGTTCGGGACGAAGCGCTTCGCGAGGGCGGCGGCGGGGCGGTTCTCGATCGCCGGGCGGAGGTCGTCGAGGGTCATCGCCAGGCCGAGGCTGGGGGCGATCTGGAAGTCGGCGGCGTTCGGCTGCTCGCCGTTCAGGACGCCGCTCTCGATCCAGGCGTCGATCCTGTCGAGCATCGCCGGCAGGGCGGCGACGGCCCGGCGGGCGTTCTCGTCGCTTGCTTCGTTGAAGCGGGCGGAGAGGGCGACGATCGGGGCCGCGGTCTTCATCAGCAGCCCGAGCGGCGCGCCCAGCCTGGCGCCCTCGGAGTAGCTGCGCAGCGGCTGCCTGTCCTTCTTGATCCCCCACCAGAGGATCTGGCGGACCGGGTGCTGCAGCTCCTCGTCGCCGAAGCGCTCGGCCTCTTCGACCGCCGCCCGCTTCTCGGCGTCGGCGGGGAAGAGGGGCGGCTCGGGGCGCAGGCGCTCGAGCTCCCGGGCGATCTGTCGCGAGCCCTGCACCTTGTCGCCGTCGACCTTCAGGGCCGGCACGGTGATGCCGGGGAAGCCGGCCGCCCGCAGCACGCCCTTCGAGATCACCGGCAGCAGGTCGGTGCGCTTGTAGTCGATGCCCTTGTGCTCGAGCATCAGCTGCGCGGCGATGCTCGGGTGCGAGGCCGGAATCACGTACAGGCGCGCCTTCATCCGCCGCATCCTAAGCGCCCCACTCGAACTGCATCAAATTTTGGACCTATAAGGCCTGAAATTTGATGCAGTTCGCCGAAGGGGGGCTTCAGGCGATAATCCCCGCCATGCTCCTCGCGGTTGACGTCGGGAACACGCAGACGCACCTGGGCGCCTTCGACGGCGCCGAGCTGACCGAGCACTGGCGCTTCCAGACCCGCTCCGGCGCCACCGGGGACGAGCTGGCGGAGCGGATCGCCGGCCTCGTCTCGCTCTGCGGGATGTCCTTCGGCGAGATCGACGCCGTCTGCGTCTCCTCGGTCGTGCCGCCGCTCGGCAGCCAGTTCGAGGAGCTCTCGCAGCGATACCTCGACGCGGAGTGCCTGACGATCGGCCCCGGCGTCAGGACGGGGATGCCGATCCGCATCGAGAACCCGCTCGAGGTCGGCGCCGACCGCCTCGTCAACGCGATTGCCGCCTACGATCGCTTCGGCGAGGCCTGCGTCTCCGTCGACTTCGGCACCGGCATCAACATCGACGCGGTCTCCGCCGAGGGCGAGTACCTCGGCGGCGCGATCGGCCCCGGCCTCGCGCCCTCGCTCAGCGCCCTGATCGACCGGGCGGCCCGGATCACCCGGATGGACCTGGAAGAGCCGCGGGAAGCGATCGGCCGCTCGACCCGCGCGGCGATCAACTCCGGCTTCATCTTCGGCTTCGCCGGCCTGATCGACGGCATCGTCCGCCGCATCGAAGAGGAACTGCCGAACCCGCATCTGCTCGCCACCGGCGGCTACGCCTCGGCGGTCGTCCCCTTCACCGAGACGATCGACGAGGTCGACGATCTGCTGACCTTGAAGGGCCTGCGACTGATCCATGAGCGCAACCGATGAGAAAACCCGCCCCTCGCTGACCGATCCCTTCGAGATCGGCGGCGTCCGCATCGCCAACCGGGTGCTGCTGGCGCCGCTGGCCGGGATCGGCAACTGGTTCGTCCGCCTGCAGGCGAAACGCCACGGCGCCGGGCTCGCCATCTCGGAGATGGTCTCCAGCTTCGCGCTCCACTACCGCAACGAGCGCACCCTGCGGGACCTGATGCGGATCCACCCTGACGAGCACCCGGTCTCGATCCAGCTCTTCGGCCACGACGCCGAGGTGATGCGCTCGGGCGCCGAGATCGCCGCGCAGGCGGGTGCCGACCTGATCGACATCAACATGGGCTGCCCGGTGCCGAAGGTGCGTCGCACCGGCGCCGGCGCCCAGCTCCTCCGCGACCCCGACCTGGCGCTGGCGCTGGCGCGCGGGGCGGCCGAGGGGAGCGGCCTGCCCGTCACCGTGAAGCTGCGCTCGGGGATCGAGGCGGGCGACCGCTCCGGCTTCGAGCTGGCGATCCGGCTGGTCGAGGAGGCGGGGGTGGCGGCGATCGCCTTCCACCCGCGGGCGGCCACCAAAGGCCACAAGGGGAAGCCCGACTACGCCCTCACCCGCGAGCTGGTCGAGCGCATCGATGTCCCGGTGATCGTCTCCGGCGGCCTCTCCAGCGCCGCGGCCGCCCGCCGCCCCTACGAGGAGTCCGGCGCCGACGCGGTGATGATCGCCCGCGGCTCCTTCGGCAATCCCTGGGTCTTCGAGGAGCTGACCGGCCGCCGCGCCGAGCCGCCCTCGCGCGAGGAGATCGCCGCCGAGTGGCTCTGGGTGATCGACCGCGCCGAGGAGCACCTCGGGACCGAGCGAGCCGAGCGCTACCTGCGCAAATTCCACCCCTGGTACTCGGAGCGGATTGAAGCCCCCAAGGAGGTCGTCGACGAGCTCCAGCGCAGCGCCGATCTGGCTCGGGCCAGGGAGCTCGTGGCCGGCCTGGCGGCCCCCGCCGGGGTCGCCTGAAAAGGCGCCGCGCGCCCCCCTTTGGCTGCGCAGCCACCCCCGCTATAATCGCGCGCTCCCTGCCCGGGTGCGCCGCCGTCCGTTGGGTGCATCGAGGGCGGTTTTTTTAGGTCCTGGGAGACCGGCCAGGCTCCCTTTTCCAATCAAAAGCGAGGTCGTTCAAGTGCGTCAGGCCGTCATTACCCCCGAGGGGCTGGAGAAGCTGAAAGAGGAGATCGAGTTCCTCTCGACGACCAAACGCCGGGAGGTCGCGGCGCGCATCAAGGAGGCACGCGAATTCGGCGACATCTCCGAGAACGCCGAATACGACGACGCCAAGAACGAACAGGCCCTGCTCGAGGCGCGGATCGCCCAGCTGGAAGAGAAACTGCGCCGGGCCCAGGTGATCGACGAGAAGGCGATCGGCACCGACGAGGTCAGCTTCGGCTCGATCGTCCACGTCAAAGACCAGAAAACCGGCGATTCGCAGAAATTCCAGATCGTCGGCTCGACCGAGGCGAACCCGATGGAGCACAAGCTCTCCAACGAGTCGCCGATCGGCAAGGCGCTGATCGGCAAGAAGCGCAACGACATCGTCACGGTCGAGGTCCCGCGCGGGCCGAAGAAAAAACTGAAAATCACGAAAATCGAGAAGGCCTGAGGCGCGGTAGGCTCGCCCCTCGATGAGCGAGCCCACCCAGCAGCAGGAGCAGCAGGAGCAGGACCTCTCCCAGGTCCTCGAGGATCGCCGCGAGAAGCTGGAGCGGATCCGCGCGGCGGGGATCGATCCGTTCCCGCACGAGTTCTCCGGCCGCGAGGACATCGCCGAGGTGCGGGCCGCGCACCAGGGGCTGGCGGCGGGGATGGAGACCGACTCCCGCCACCGGGTCGCGGGCCGGATCGTCGCCCGGCGCGGCCACGGCAAGGCCTGCTTCCTCGACCTCCGCGACGGCAGCGGCCAGATCCAGCTGCACGCCCGCAAGGACGTGCTCGGCGACGAGGCCTACGAGCTGCTCGTCGACCTCGACCTCGGCGACATCGTCGGCGTCGAGGGCACGGCGATGGCGACCCGGCGCGGGGGGGAGCTGTCGCTGGCGATCGACCGCTGGCGGCTGCTCGCCAAGAGCCTGCGCCCGCCGCCCGACAAGTTCCACGGCCTCGAGGACACCGAGACCCGCTTCCGCCGTCGCGAGCTCGACCTGATCGCCAACGAGGAGAGCCGCCGCGCCTTCCGCGTCCGCGCCCGGACGATCTCCGAGATCCGCCGCTGGTTCGACGAGCACGACTTCGTCGAGGTCGAGACGCCGGTCCTGCAGCCGCTCTACGGCGGCGCCCTGGCGCGGCCCTTCACGACCCACCACAACGCGCTCGACCGCGACTTCTACCTGCGGATCGCCACCGAGCTCTACCTCAAGCGCCTCGTCGTCGGCGGCATCGACCGGGTCTACGAGCTCGGCAAGGACTTCCGCAACGAGGGGGTCTCCCACAAGCACAACCCCGAGTTCACGATGCTGGAGTGGTACGAGGCCTACGCCGACTACGAGAAGACCGCCCACGACCTCGAGCGGATGGTCGCCGAGGTGGCCGAGCGAGTGCTGGGGGGGACCAAGGTGGAGCGCGGGGACGTCGAGATCGACTTCGCGCCGCCCTGGCGCCGGATCACGATGCGCGAGGCGATCCTCGAGCGGGCCGGGATCGACATCGCCGAGCACCCGACCCGCGAGGCCCTGGCGCAGGCGATGGGGACCGAGCCGGACCCGAAGGAGGGGTGGGGCAAGCTGGTCGACGGGCTCTTCTCGCGCGAGGTGGAGCCGAGCCTGATCCAGCCGACCTTCGTCTTCGACTACCCGGTCGAGCTCTCGCCCTTCGCCAAGGCACACCGCTCCCAGGAGGGGATGGTCGAGCGCTGGGAGGCCTTCGCCGGCGGTGTCGAGATCGCCAACTCCTTCACCGAGCTGAACGATCCCGACGAGCAGCGGCGCCGCTTCGAGCAGCAGGCGGCGGAGGTGGCGCGGGGCGACGAGGAGGCGCACCAGTTCGACGAGGCCTTCGTCGAAGCGCTGGAGGTGGGGATGCCGCCGACCGGCGGCGTCGGCCTCGGGATCGACCGCCTGGTGATGATGTTCACCGGCGCCAAGACGCTGCGGGAAGTGCTGCTCTTCCCGGCGATGCGGACGTAGCCGGCGGCGGGCGCCGCTTCTTAACGTGAAATCTCGCTCTTAGCGTGCTGAAGCGCTCAGAAGCCGGACCCCCGACCCCGGTAGAGTTAAGGGACAGATGGGCGCCTCCCGATAACGGAGAAGAGGCGTTCGGCGGTACAAACCCGGGTATCCCGGGTTGTGAACCAGGAAGAGGTCTTCATTGTTCGAGCGATTCACTGAGAGGGCTCGCCAGGTCGTCGTCCTAGCGCAGGAGGAGGCCCGGACGCTCAAGCACAACTACATCGGGACCGAGCACATCCTGCTCGGCTTGCTGCGCGAGGAGGAGGGCCTCGCCGCCCGCGTCCTCGAGTCCCTCGACATCACCGTCGAACGAGTGCGCTCTCAGGTCGTCCGCATCGTCGGCTCGGGCGAGGAGGTCACCTCCGGCCAGATCCCGTTCACGCCGCGCGCCAAGAAGGTCCTCGAGCTGGCGCTGCGCGAGGCGCTCTCGCTCGGCCACAACTACATCGGCACCGAGCACATCCTGCTCGGCCTGGTGCGCGAGAACGAGGGCGTCGCCGCCCGCATCCTGCTCGACTTCGACGCCGACTCGGACAAGATCCGCAACGAGGTGATCCGCATGCTGTCGGGTCCCGGCGGCCGCCGTCAGGGCGGCGGCGGGGCGGGCGGTTCCGGCGAGGGCAAAAAGTCTTCGAAACTGCTCGACCAGTTCGGGCGCAACCTCACCCGCCTCGCCGAGGAGGGCAAGCTCGACCCGGTGATCGGCCGCGAGACCGAGATCGAGCGGATCATGCAGATCCTCTCCCGCCGCACCAAGAACAACCCGGTGCTGCTGGGTGAGCCCGGCGTCGGCAAGACCGCCGTCGTCGAGGGCCTGGCCGCGCGGATCAACAAAGGCGAGGTCCCGGAGCTGCTCAAGAACAAGCAGATCTACACGCTCGACCTGGCCGCCCTGGTCGCCGGCTCCAAGTACCGCGGCGAGTTCGAGGAGCGCCTCAAGAAGGTGATGAAAGAGATCACCCAGCGCGGCGACATCATCCTCTTCATCGACGAGCTCCACAACCTGGTCGGCGCCGGC
>DASUQZ010000300.1:0-3523 GCA_036280335.1 Solirubrobacterales bacterium | reverse complement strand
CCGCGCGCAGCCCCGTCGTTCTCCCGTCCCCAAGCCGCGATCTCCTGCGCCTTCGCCGTGAAACTTGGCTCGTGCAGCAGCCGCCGCGCCGCCCAGCGCAACGGGGTCGGCCGGCACAGCCGCCACGGCAGCGACAGCCCGGCCCCGGCCCAGTTGACCCTCCTCGCCGTCTCGCTCATGTCGCCGATGATCGGGCAGACGAGGACGGGGGTGCCGGCGCCGAGGGCGCGGGCGACGGTGCCGTGGCCGCCGTGGGAGATCACCAGCGAGGCCGCCGGCATCAACTGGCTGTAGCTGAGCCATTCGACCAGCACAGCGTTGCGAGGGACGTCGATCGGCCGCAGCGGCTTGACCCGGTTGGTCGTCGCCACCACCCGCACCGGCTCGTCGGCTAGGGCCGCTAGGGCCGTTCGGACCAGGTGGTTGTCGGAGTCGTGGGCGGTGCTGGGGGCGACGAGGACGAGCGGGTCGTTCCCCGGCGGCAGCTCGATGTCCGGGTGGGGCAGCTCGAAGGTCATCGGGCCGGTGATCTCCACTCCGGGCGGCCAGGGGCGCGGGTACTCCAGCTGCGGGTAGGTGGCAACCAGGGCCAGGTCGGGGCTGATGCCGCCGTGGAAGCGATCGATCGGGGGCAGGCCGAGGCGCTGCCGCTGGACGTTCAGGTCCCGCCGACCCTGCTCGAGGCCGACCCTCAAAGCCCGGTCGTGGCCGGTGCGCCAGATCGCCAGTCCCAGGCGCGTGCGGGGCGGCCGCAGCCCGATCGCGAAGAAGGGATACCCCGGCTCGACGACGGGATAGATGTGGGGGATCAGAGTCGCCAGGGGAACGCCGGCACGCTCGGCGGCAAGGGTGGGGGCGAGGGTGAGGATGTCGCTGACGACCGCGTGCGGGCGGAATTCCTCCAGCAGCGGCAGCAGCGCCAGCGCCGCCTCCGCCGCGTGCTGTCCCTCCTCCGATTCGGGGTCCGGGGGCGGGAACATCCGGTATTCCTCGGCCGCGGCAAAGCCCAGCCCGGCGCCCTCGACGGCCCCTCGCCGCTCCTCCCAGGTCTCGATCACCACCTCGTGCCCCCGCGCGGCCAGGGCCTCCCCGAGCGCTATCGCCGGAAAGACATGCCCAGCGTCGCCGAAGGCGGCGACGAGTATGCGCAGGCGCGCAGGCACGCCCCGTCCGTCCTCAGGGGGTATCGAGACCCTCGCCCGGCCGGGTGAAGACGATCTCCGGGATATGGCAGTTCCGCGAGGTGCGGAGCAGGAAGCGGACCGCCTCGCCCAGGTCCTCCGGGCGGATCATCTCCTCCGGCGGGATCTGACCCTGGACGAATTCGGTCATCGGCGTCTCGACGAACCCCGGCGCCAGGGCGGTGCACTGGATCCCGGCGGTGCCGGCCTCGCGGTGGGTCGACTGGGTGAAGTTGATCACCGCCGCCTTGGTGGCCGCGTAGATCGAGAGCCAGGCCTGACCGCCCTTGCCGGCGATCGAGGCGGTGTTGACGATCAGCGCCTTGCCGTGCTCGGCCCCGGCCTCGCGCAGCATCGGCAGCCCCTCGCGGGTGCCGAGGATCAGCGCCCGCAGGTTGACGGCCAGCTGCATGTCGAGGTGCTTGGTCTGGATCTGCTCCATCGGCGAGCCGATCCCGACGCCGGCGTTGTTGACGAGGGCGTCGAGGCGGCCGTAGGCATCGCGGTGGGCGGCGAAGACGCCGAGCACGTCCTCCTCCTCGGCCATGTTGGCCTGCACCGACGTCACCTCGAACCCCTTGCCGCGCAGGCCCTCGGCGGCTTCCTCGAGCTTCTCCGGGCGGCGGGCGGAGACAGTGAGCGCGTAGCCCTCTTCGCCGAGCGTCTTCGCGATCGCGAGACCGATTCCGCTCGAGGCGCCCGTCACCAGTGCTGCTCGATCAGCCATTTCCCATCTCCTTCTCGTCGAGAACTCCGCGCACCCTATCTCGCCATAACATGCCGCCGATGCGCGCCTCCCGCCTCGCCCCAGCGCTGCTCTGCCTGCTCGCGGCAGCCCTCCTGGCCGGCTGCGGGAACGACTCCGGGCCCGACTCGACCTCGGTCTCGTTCGAGGCCGCCCCGAGCCGCCCCGCGCCGCCGGAGAGCCGGTTTCCCAGCCCTGACGGCAGGACCCTGCGACAGCTGCTGAAGGTCGCCGACGGTCCGGCGGAATCCGTGATCGCCCCTGCCGCCGTCGTCTTCTACCCGGGCCGCAACCGCTATCCCTTCGGGGTCTTCGATCGCGACGAGGGGCAGATCACCGACGCCGAAGTTGCCCTCTACTACGCGAAGGTGCCCCAACCGAAGCCGGGCGCGAAATCGAAACCCGGCAACCGCGGCATGGTGGCCAAAGCGCAGGGGAAGGCGCTGGACCAGCCGGCGGTCGGCCCCTTTCCGGCTTCGATCGAAAGCCTGGCTCCGGGGCCGGGCTCCCAGGTCCAGCCGCTGGCCGGAGATCGGGAAATCGCCAGCGTCGTCTACTCGGCCCAGCTGGAGTTCCCCGGCGAAGGCGAGTGGCTGATCGCGGCGATCATCAAGGAAGACGGCGAGTTGAGGGGGACGCTGCTGCCGGCAGCGGTGGTGGGCGAATTCAAACGGATCCCGAAACCGGGCCAAAAAGCCCCGGTTATCCATACGCCTACGAAGCAGGATTACGCGGAAGCAATCGGAAAAGAACCGATCGTCCTCTTGTTTGCGACCCCCGAGTTCTGCCAGAGTCGGGTCTGCGGCCCCGTCGTCGACGTGGCCGAGCGGGCTGAAAAGGAATACGGAGACAAGGCAGCCTTCATCCACATGGAGATCTACAACGGCAACGACCCCGAAAACCGTGTGCGGCCCCAGGTGCGAGCCTTCCGCCTGCCGAGCCAGCCGTACCTGTTCACGATCGATCGCGACGGCGTCGTCCGCGACGCGGTCGAGGGCCCCTTCGGGCTCAAGCTGATGCGCCAAGCCGTCGAAAAGGCAATCTCGAGATGAACGACAAAGCCGCCACCGACGAGGAGCTCCTGCAGTCCTTCGCCGAAGAGGCGAAGCGGCGCTGCGACGTGATCTCCGCCGGCCTCGCCACCGCGACCACCGACTTCGAGACGATGCGCGCCGAAGCCCACGCCCTGAAGGGAACGGCAAGCGTCGTCGGGCTCCGCCGCCTCGCCGAGCTGGCCGGCCTGATGGAGTCCGACCTCGCCGAAGCGAAGAAGACCGGCACGATCCGCGGCGGTCGCGACCACCAGATCGCCGACGCCGCCAAGGCCCTTGCCGAGGGCGCCGCCGCGGCAGCCAAAGGTGAAGAGGAGCCGCCGGACGTCGGCCGCTCCCTCGCGCAGCTCTTCAGCGCTTAGCCCAGCCGCGGTACGCTCGATTCCCGGGGGCAGTAGCTCAGTTGGTTAGAGCAGCGGACTCATAATCCGTCGGTCGCTGGTTCGAGTCCAGCCCGCCCCATATGAGCGGTGCGATTTCACGCTGCTCCCTTTCGCGCAAAGCAGGAGCACAGGATGGCCCCGACGGTGCTCACAGACCACTGG
>DASUQZ010000299.1:0-13174 GCA_036280335.1 Solirubrobacterales bacterium | reverse complement strand
CGCGGTGCGTCCCGACCTCGCGGTTACGATGCGCCGGCGGGCACCCGCCCGCTGGACCGGCCCCAAGAAAGCGCACAAGCTCGGAGGTAGTGATGGAACTCGGAATCGTCGGCCTGGGACGGATGGGGGCCAACATGGCGCGGCGGCTGATGCGCGACGGCCACACGATCGTCGCCTACGACGTCAACCCCGACGCGGTCGCCCAGCTCGCCGCCGAGGGTGCCGAGGGCGCCTCCTCGCTGGAGGACCTGGCCTCGAAGCTGAGCGCGCCGCGCTCGGTCTGGGTGATGGTCCCGGCCGGCGAGATCACCGAGAAGACGGTCGAGGACGTCGCCGCGGTGCTCGAGCGCGGCGACGCGATCATCGACGGCGGCAACTCCTACTACCGCGACGACATCCGCCGCGCCGCCAAGGTGGGGGAGCAGGGGATCGACTACATCGACTGCGGGACGAGCGGCGGCGTCTTCGGCCTCGAGCGCGGCTACTGCCTGATGATCGGCGGCCCGGACGAGGCGGTGCGGCGGCTCGACCCGATCTTCGCCAGCCTCGCCCCCGGGGTCGAGTCGGCCGAGCGCACGCCCGGCCGCGACGGCGACCCCGCGCCCTCCGAGCAGGGCTACCTGCACTGCGGCCCGAACGGGGCCGGCCACTTCGTGAAGATGGTCCACAACGGGATCGAGTACGGGATCATGGCCGCCTACGCCGAGGGCCTGAACATCCTCAAGAACGCCAACGCGGGGAAGGTGAAGCGCGAGGCGGACGCGGAGACGGCGCCGCTCGACCACCCCGAGTACTACCAGTACGACCTCGACCTGCCCGAGGTCGCCGAGGTCTGGCGGCGCGGCAGCGTGATCGGCTCCTGGCTGCTCGACCTGACCGCCGCCGCCCTGCGCGAATCCCCCGGCCTCGAGGACTTCGCCGGCCGCGTCTCCGACTCCGGCGAGGGCCGCTGGACGGCGATCGCGGCGATCGACGAGGGCGTGCCGACGCCGGTCCTCACCACCGCCCTGCACGAGCGCTTCTACTCGCGCGGCCTCGGCGACTTCGGCGACAAGGTGCTGTCGGCGATGCGCAAGCAGTTCGGCGGCCACGACGAGAAGGCGAGCTGAGGCGGGATGGCGATCGAGCTGGAGATCGCCGGAGACGAGAAGGCCGCCTCGCGGCGCGCCGCCGAGCTGATCGCGGCGGCGGGGGCCGAAGCCGCGGCCGAGCGCGACCGCTTCGCCTTCGCGATGAGCGGCGGCCGCTCCCCCTGGGCGATGCTGGCGATCCTCGGCGACCTCGAGGAGATGCCCTGGGAGCGCACCGAGCTCTTCCAGGTCGACGAGCGGGTCGCGGCGCCGGGCGACCAGGCCCGCAACCTCACCCACATGGTCCTCGGCCTCTCGATGGCGCACCAGTCGACCCTGCGGCCGATGCCGGTCACCCAGCGCGACCTCGAAGCCGCCGCCCGCGAATACGAAGCCGCCCTGCCCGACCGCTTCGACCTCGTCCACCTCGGCCTCGGCCCCGACGGCCACACCGCCTCGCTGGTCCCCGGCGACCCGGTCCTCGAGGTCACCGACCGCCGCGTCGCCCTCACCGCCGAGCCCTACCAGGACCACCGCCGCATGACCCTCACCTACCCGGCCCTCGACGACGCCCGCCGCATCGTCTGGCTAGTCACCGGCCCCGACAAGCGCGACCCCCTCGCGAAGCTCCTCGAGGGCGACGAATCGATCCCCGCCGGCCGGGTCCGCAACGAAAACATGATCGTCGTGGCCGACGAGGCGGCGGCGGGCGGTTAGTCGAGCGAGAGCTCGGCCTTCACCTCGGCCAGCTTCTGCATCCGCGGGTTGTCCTCGCCGACCATTCGCGCCAGCCAGTCTTCGATTTCCCCCAGGTCGAGGGGATCGGTGGCGACGAAGATCTGCTCGATGTCCAGCCAGTCCTTGGTGCGGTCGAGCAGTGCCTTCCGGATCACGAGGTGCTCGGGCGAAACGATCGGAATCGCATCGCCGTTGAAGGGGACCCGGCGAACCCTTTGCCTCATCTCCTCATGGAGAGGGTCGCAGGAGAAAAATAAATGCAAGGAGTTGGGGTCCCAATCAAGTCGAACCTCGTCGACTTGTCTTAGGTCCTCTTCTGCCTCTAAATCAATATCGAGAGGATCCAAGGCTGCGCGCACGGCAGGCCAGCAGCGTGCAGCAACGAAGACGTTTACGTCGATGTCGAGAGTGGAGCGAGGCTCGCCGTAATAGCCAAAGGCCACCGCGCCGCCGATGGCATGTGGGATTTCGGCTTCGGCAAGAGAGCGGTGCGTAGAGGTGACCTTGTCCGGAAGCGAGAGACGACGGCTGGGCCAAGGTCGAAGGGCATCGGATAAGTCGAGCAGTTCTCGGATCACCTTCTCCCGTTCTTCGGCTCCGACACCTATCCATTCGGCTGCCGACTGAATCGTGTCGGACTCCGAGTGAGGAAGGGATTTGTCTGCGGCCATCGCCGCAATCTACTAAGAGGCTGGATCGAGCGCGACCGCGTGGTTGCCGACGATCCGGCCGTCGGGGTCCCACTTGCGCTTCACCTCGGCCAGGCGGGAGCAGACGTCGGGGGGGAGGATCGCGTCGGTGTCGCAGGGGCGGTCGGCGAAGTTGAAGTAGCCGCCGTCGGCCGCCCAGGGCTCCATCGCCTCGTGCATGCGGTCGAGGCCGGCGCTGACGGCTTCGCCCATCTCGGGGCTCATCACCATCCCGACCCCGTACATCACCCAGTCGGCGTCGAGGTGGGAGAGGGCGCCGCCGTCGGGATCGGGCCGCCCGAGGGCGCCGCCGAGCTGGCGGAGCTCGGTCAGCAGCAGGGGCGTGCCGGAGTCCGGGCCGGCGACGCCGACGAAGGCCTCGATCGCCTCATCGGAGAGCTCGCCCAGGACTCGATGGTGGCCGAGGCCGGGGACCGGCTGCTCGGGGTCCATGTGGATTTTGGCGAGGGCCGGCGCCGGGATCTGGTCGAAGGTGTCGAGGATCGGCTCGCCGATCTCCCGCAGCGGGGCGATCGCGGCTTCGCCGGCGGCCTTGTCGCCGATGCAGGCGGCGTCGATCGTCAGCAGGGCTTTGCCGCGCAGGAGCTCCGGCACGTCGGGGATGTCCGGCGGCCGCAGGAAGCGGACGGTCGAGGTGACGTCCTCGGAGACGCCGGCGGCCCAATCGCGGTAGATGCGGACCCCCTCGGCGCCCACCTCGGCAGGGAACAGCAGCGCCCCGCCGTAGACCTCGGCGATCGGGACCAGGTTCAGATGCAGGGCGGTGACGACCCCGTAGCTGCCGCCGCCCCCGCGCAGCGCCCAGAAGAGGTCCGGCTCGTTCTCGGCGTCGACCGTGCGCGCCTCGCCGTCGGCCGTCACCAGCTCGACCGCCCGCAGGCGGTTGCAGGCGAAGCCGTAGCGGCGCCCGAACCAGCTCAGCCCGCCGCCGAGGGTGTAGCCGGTGACGCAGACGTCGGGGGAGGAGCCGGGCAGGGAGGCCAGCCCCTTCGCGCCCGCCGCCTCGGCCAGCTCCAGCGAGAGCACGCCCGCCTCGACCCGCGCCGTCTGCGCCTCGGCGTCGACCTCGACGCCGCGCATCCGCTCGGTCTTGACCAGGATCGTGCCCTCGAGCGGGCGCAGCGAGAGGGCGCCGTGGCCGCTGCCCTGGGCGGTCACCCGCAGGTCGTTCGCGGCGGCGAAGCGCACCGTGGCGGCAACGTCGTCGGCGCTCTCGACGAGGGCGACGGCCTCGGGATGCTGGTCGGCGGCGAGGTTCCAGGCCATCCGCGCCTGGTCCCAGTCGGCGTCGTCAGGGGTTGCGATGCGGCCGGCGATCGCCAGCCCGCTGAAGTCGGTCATCGGGTTCCTCCAGGGAGTAGACCCGCTCACCCTACCTAGGGCCGGATGCCGGACCGATCAGTTTCCGAAGCTCTTCCGCTCCACTTCGTCGCCTCGGCCGACGATCAGCTCCGAGACCATCTGCGGCGGGAACAGCCCGTGCGCGGCCACGCCGGGGTCCGACTCCAGCCGCGCCGCCAGCGCCGCCGGGTCGTCGAGCCCGCCGCCGTGGTAGTCGGCGATGACGCCGTCGTCCGGCGAGCGCGGCGCGTCCCGCAGCTTCACGTCGGGACCGAGCCGCTCCAGGGTCGAGGCCGCCCCGAAGCCGAACAGCTCCAGCGGCACCGGCCAGCTCAGCGCCTCCACCGGCTTGCTCGAGTCGGCGATGACCACGAAGCGCGCGGCAGCCGCGGCGACGATCTTCTCGCGCAGGTGGGCACCGCCGCCGCCCTTGATCAGCCAGCCGTCCGGCGTCACCTCGTCGGTACCGTCGATCGCGATGTCGAGCCGGGTGAGGCTGTCGAAGTCCTCGACCGGGATCCCCAGCTCCCGCGCCTGCTCCTCCGTCGCCACCGAGGTGGCGACGCAGCGGATGCCGGTGAGGCCGCGGCGGGCGATCGCCGGCAGCAGGTGGGCGACGGTGGAGCCGGTGCCCAGGCCGACCGTCATTCCGCTCTCCACCAGCTCCGCGGCCGCCTCGGCGGCGAGCCGCTTCTCCGTGTCCGCCCCGCTCACGATCGGCACGGTACATTGATCCGATGACTTCAAGCACCGCAACCGCAACCGAGACCCAGACTCAGAGCACTCAGGACTACAAAGTCGCCGACATCGGCCTCGCCGAGTTCGGCCGCAAGGAGATCTCCCTCGCCGAGGTCGAGATGCCGGGCCTGATGCAGACCCGCGAGGAGTACGGCGCCGCGCAGCCGCTGAAAGGCGCGCGCATCACCGGCTCGCTCCACATGACGATCCAGACGGCCGTCCTGATCGAGACGCTGGTGGCGCTCGGCGCCGAGGTGCGGTGGGCCAGCTGCAACATCTTCAGCACCCAGGACCACGCCGCCGCGGCGATCGCCGCCGCCGGCATCCCCGTCTACGCCTGGAAAGGCGAGACCCTGGAGGAGTACTGGTGGTGCGCCGAGAAGTCTTTGACCTGGCCCGACGGCCAGGGCCCGAACATGATCCTCGACGACGGCGGCGACGCGACCCTGCTCGTCCACAAGGGGGTGGAGTACGAGAAGGCGGGCGCGGTCCCCGACCCCGACACGGCTGAGTCGGAGGAGTTCAAGATCGTCCTGCAGACCCTGCAGCGCTCGCTCGAGGAAGACCCGCAGCGCTGGACCCGCGCCGCGGCCAACATCAAGGGCGTCACCGAGGAGACGACGACCGGCGTCCACCGGCTCTACCAGCTGGCCGAGACCGGCGATCTGCTCTTCCCGGCGATCAACGTCAACGACTCCGTCACCAAGTCGAAGTTCGACAACCTCTACGGCTGCCGCCACTCGCTGGTCGACGGGATCAACCGCGCCACCGACGTGATGATCGGCGGC
Source organism: Solirubrobacterales bacterium (assembly GCA_036280335.1). GTDB lineage: Bacteria > Actinomycetota > Thermoleophilia > Solirubrobacterales > 70-9 > VAYN01. The sequence continues at coordinate 7,789 of DASUQZ010000299.1, read as the reverse complement.
AAGGTCGCGGTCATCTGCGGCTACGGCGACGTCGGCAAGGGCTGCGCGGACAGCCTCCGCGGCCAGGGCGCGCGGGTGATCGTCACCGAGATCGACCCGATCTGCGCGCTGCAGGCGGCGATGGAGGGCTACGAGGTGCGGACCCTCGAGGAGGTCGTCGAGGACGCCGACATCTTCGTCACCGCCACCGGCAACAAGGACATCATCACCCTCGACCACATGCGGCGGATGAAGCACAACGCGATTGTCGGCAACATCGGCCACTTCGACAACGAGATCGAAATGGCGGCGCTGGAAGGCTCCGACGCCGAGCGGGTCGAGATCAAGCCGCAGGTCGACGAGTGGCGCTTCCCCGACGGCCACTCGATCATCGTCCTCTCCGAAGGGCGGCTGCTCAACCTCGGCAACGCGACCGGGCACCCGAGCTTCGTGATGTCGAACTCGTTCACCAACCAGGTGATCGCCCAGATCGAGCTCTTCGGCAAGCGCGAGGAGAAATACGGCGGCGAGCCGGCGGTCTACGTCCTGCCCAAGCACCTCGACGAGAAAGTCGCCCGCCTGCACCTGGACGCGCTCGGCGTCAGCCTGACCGAGCTCACCCCGGAGCAGTCCGCCTACCTCGGCGTCCCGGTCGAGGGCCCGTTCAAGCCGGACCACTACCGCTACTAATCCGCCTTCGCCGGGATCTAGTCTCGGCAAGATGGACCCCCGGCTCTGGATCAGCTCCGGCGGTGAGGCGCCGCGCTCGGTCGCGCTGAGCGCCGAGCGGACGGTGGTGGGGCGTTCGCCCGAGGCCGACGTCGTGCTCGAGGACGAGGCGGTCTCCTGGAACCACCTCGAGATCGAACGCCGCGGCGAGGTGCTGATGGCGACCGACCTCGACAGCCGCAACGGCACCGCCTTGAACGGCGAGCCGCTCGACCGCCCCCGCCGCCTGCGCGACGGCGACACCCTGATCGTCGGCGGCCACCGGCTCGAAGTCTCGACCGGCGGAGCCCCGGTAGGGGCCACCGTCGCCGCCAGCGAGCCCTCCGTGGCGCTGAACGAGGAGGAGCGGGCGACCGCCGCGGCCCTCGTCGCTCCCTACCGCAGCGAGGGCGCCTTCGCCGGCCGTCCCGCCACCCGCGCCGAGATTGCCGCCGAGCTCCACGTCTCAGAGCGCACCGCCCAGCGCCGCCTCGACGCCCTCGCCGCCAAGCTCGACATCCCCGGCGACGCCGGCCGCGACCGCCCCCGCCAAATCGCCGCCCGCGTCATCGAGCTCGGCCTCGACCGCCGCTGAGCCCCGCTTTCATCGAGACCGCAAGAACCCGCGTATAGCCCAGTTTCTTGCGGTCTCGCGGATCGGAATCTCCCGCGCTGGCCCGGACCGGGCCATTCGTGGCCCGGTGGGTGGCGCGGCTGTCATTGGCCGGCACGGCGCCAGAGCCGAGCATCGGTGCATGAAGTCACCAACGCTCGGAAAGGAGCACACGATGTTCAAGAAGACCCTGATCGCGCTTACCGCACTTCTTGCCCTGGCCCTGCCGGCGACCGCCTCGGCGGCGGCCGGTGGTGCCGTCGTCTTTTCGAAGACGGAGACGGTGGAAGGCAAAGCCAAAGGCGGCCTCTTCGCCGTCAAAAGCGGGCGCCTCAACCAGCTGACCGAAGACCCGACCGACGCCGAACCGGCCTTCTCGCCGAACGGGCGGACGATCGCCTTCGTGCGCGGCGGCGACATCTACTCGATCCGCCCCGACGGCTCCGGCCAGCGGCAGCTGACCAGCGGCCCGGAGCTCGACTCGGTGCCGAAGGTCGCCCCGAACGGCCGCTACGTCGTCTTCGAGCGGCGCGCCGCCGCCGATGGCCCCTCCAGCCTCTACGCGGTGGGCGCCACGGGCGGCGGCCTGCGGGCGCTGACCAGCGGCGGCGACGACCGCGAAGCCGCTTTCGCCCCCGACGGCAGGTCGATCGCCTTCGTCCGCGCCACCGCCGCGGGGACCGCGGTCAACGACGACGTCTACTCGATCAAGCCGACCGGCTCCGGCCTGGCGCGGCTGACCCGGACCGGCGTCGTCGACGAGTTCGCGCCGCGCTTCTTCGCCGCCGGCGTGATCTTCAGCCGCGGCGAGAGCACGCCCGGCCCGGCCGCCTACGCCGACATCTACACGATGCGCCGTAACGGCACCAAGGTGAAAGAGCAGGTCGCCGGCGTCGGCTCGGCCTACGTGGAAGACGTCTCCCCTAACGGGAAGATGCTGATCTTCCGCCGCAGCCAGGGCCTCTGGGCGAAGAAGATCGGCCGCACCAAGGCGCGCAAGCTGAGCAACCTGCCCGATCAGTCGGAGACCAGCTCCGTCTTCTCCTCCGACGGCAAGCGGGTGGCCGCCTTCGTCGCGGTCGAAGAGCAGCAGCAGCTCGTCTCGATCAACGTCGAGACCCGCCGCCAGACCCAGCTCGCCTCGGGCTATGACTTCTCCGAAGGAGAAGGGACCGCCATCGGTCCGGTGATCGACTGGCAGCCGGTGCCTCAGCGCCGGTAGCTCAGTCACACCACGCCGATTGGGCGGCTTTCTCCCGCGATCAGGGAGGAAGTCGCCCTTTCGGCTATATAACGGCCCGGTGGGGGATCTATCCATTGGCTCGGAGGTGGCCGGCTACCGCATCGAGGCGTTGATCGCCCGCGGCGGCATGGGCGTGGTCTACGAAGCGACCCACCTCGGCCTCGACCGCCGCGTGGCGCTGAAGGTGATCGCCCGCGAGCTCGCCGACCGCAGGGGCTTCCGCGAGCGCTTCCTGCGCGAGTCCCGCCTCGCCGCCCGCCTGGAGCACCCCTCCGTCGTCCCCGTCTACGACTCGCGCGAGGTCGACGGCGAGCTGATCGTGGCGATGCGGCTGGTCAAGGGGGGCGACCTGCGCAAGCTGATCGACCGCGAGGGGCCGCTGCCGCCGCGCCGCGCGATCGACCTCCTCGCCCAGGTCGCCGACGCGCTCGACGCCGCCCACGCCGCCGGGATCGTCCACCGCGACGTCAAGCCGCACAACATCCTCGTCGAGGGCGACCGCGCCTACCTCTCCGACTTCGGCCTCGCCAAAGCGCTCGACGAGAGCGGCGCCGCGAGCAGCGCCTCGGTCGTCGGCACCGTCCACTACATGCCGCCCGAGCAGTGGCAGGGCGAGTCGGTCGGCCCCGCCGCCGACGTCTACTCGCTCGGCTGCGTCCTCTACGAGGCGCTGACCGGAATCGCGCCCTTCGCCCGCGCCGAAGCCGACACCGAGCCGGAGATCCCGGCGGGGATCGAGGCGGCGATCCGCCGCGCGGTTGCCAAAGACCCGGCCGATCGCTACTCGACCGCCGGCGGCCTGATCGCCGCTGCCCGCGCCGCCGAGGGCTCGGAGGTGCGGCCGACCGCCGTCCTCTCCCGCGACCAGAGCGAGCGCACGACCGTCCCCGACCCCTCGCGGAGCTTCTTCGGGCGCATGGGCGGCCGGGCGACCGCCTGGCTCGTCAGCGGCTTCGCGATCGTCGTCGGCGCGATCGTCGCGGCCGCCCTCTTCCTTCTGCTCGGCGGCGCAGACCCCGAGGTCTCCGAGCCGATCGAGATCGGCACGCCGCCGCTGCGGATCGACGCCGGCCCCGGCACCATCTGGGTGACGAGCGAACGCGACGGCACGCTGACCCGGCTCGACCCGGAGACCGGGGAGCGGAAGGGCCGCCCGATCAAGCTCGGGCCCGGTGTCTCCGGCGTCGCCGTCGGCGGCAAATGGACCTGGGTGACGAACTCGCGCCGCGGCGAGCTCCTCCGCCTCGACCCGCGCGACGGAAAGGTCCTGAAGACGATCGAGGTCGAGGGCGAGCCCGGCCCGATCGCCCTCGGCGGCGGCCGGGTCTGGCTGGCCGACCAGGCCGGGCGGGGGATCACCGCCGTCAACGCCGAAGGCGGCAGCCTCTACAGAGGGGGCCTGCCGCCGCAGACCGAACGCCTGCGCCTTGCCTTCGGCGGCCATGGCCTCTGGGTGACGATCGCCGACAGCGGCGCCGTCCGCCGCCTCGACCCCGGCACCCTCGTCGCCAGCGAACCGATCCGGGTCGGCCGCGGCCCGGCCGGCGTCGTCGTCGCCGACGGCTTCGTCTGGGTCGCCAACAGCCGCTCCGGCACGGTCTCCAAGGTCGACCCCTCGCTGCGCGACGTCGTCGCCGCGATCGAGGTCGGCGGCCACCCCGGCGGGATCGACGCCGGCACCAGCACCCTCTGGGTCGCCAACCGCGAGGACGACACCGTGTCCCGGATCGACCTCGAGTCGGGCGAGGTCGAGGGCGATCCGATCGCTGTCGGCCCCCGGCCCGGCGCCGTCGCGGTCGGCGGCGACGCGGTTTGGGTCGCAAACAACGGAGACGGCACCGTCACCCGCATAGAGCCCTAGCCGCCAGCGACTTAGAAGTCGTTGTCGATCTTGGTTGGCTTGCGTATCAGCTGCGGCAGTAGGGCCAGTCGATCCTCGACGCGGGCTTTCTCGAGCAAACGTCGAGAAGGGTCGGGATGGAAGAGTGGAACTCCGGTCAGGGTCGCTGCCTCCAAGGCGATTCCAAATCCGACACTAGGGTCGCCCCGCTCAACTTTCCGCATCGTGGGGACACTAACTCCGGCCCGCTCGGCGAGCTCGTGCAGGGTCCAGCGCCGTTCTCGGCGGGCAAGGCGCACACGTCCCCCCAGGAGGCGAGCTGCCTCCAGCGTTTGTGGCGAGTAGGGGACCTTCGTGCTCACAGGGAAAGAATAGTTGCTGCATTGGCCAGATAGAGAAATAATTATTTCCCTCCTGCAGAACTAGCTAAGCGGCGTCAACTGGGCAGCCGGAGGGCCGCTGACGCCGCTGCCTGCCCCCAGGCACTTTCGGGCTAGGATCGGCTGCACATGACTCAAGACATCGATCAGCTCTGCATCAACACGATCCGCACCCTCTCGATGGACGCCGTCCAGAAGGCGAACTCGGGCCACCCGGGAACGCCGATGTCGCTGGCGCCGGTCGCCTACGAGCTCTGGCAGAACCACCTCCGCTACGACCCGGCCGACCCGATCTGGCCGAACCGCGACCGCTTCGTCCTCTCCGCGGGCCACGCCTCGATGCTGCTCTACTCGATGATCTTCCTCGCCGGCGTCCGCAAGGTGGACGCCGACTACAACGTCCTCGACGAGGAGGCCTGCTCGCTCGAGGAGATCGAAAACTTCCGCCAGCTGCACTCGCGCACGCCGGGCCACCCCGAGTACCGCTGGACCACCGGCGTCGAGACGACCACCGGCCCGCTCGGGCAGGGCGTCGGCACCACGACCGGGATGGCGATGGCCTCGAAGTGGCTGGGCGCCACCTACGGGACCGACCTCTTCGACTTCGACGTCTACGCCCTCGCCGGCGACGGCGACCTGCAGGAGGGCCTCTCCCACGAAGCCGCCTCGCTGGCCGGCCACCTCAAGCTCGACAACCTCTGCTGGATCTTCGACAACAACCACATCTCGATCGACGGCGACACCGCCCTGGCCTTCAGCGACGACGTGCTGAGCCGCTTCGAGGGCTACGGCTGGAACGTGCTGCGGGTCGGCGACGCCAACGACACCGGCCTGCTCGGCAAGGCGTTCACGGAGTTCAAGGCCGAGACCGGCCGCCCGACCCTGATCGTCGTCGACAGCCACATCGGCTGGGGCGCGCCGAACAAGCAGGACACCGAGTCCGCCCACGGCGAACCGCTCGGCGAGGAGGAGATCAAGCTGACCAAGCGCGGCTACGGGTGGCCCGAGGATGCGCAGTTCCTCGTCCCCGACGGGGTGCGCGAGCGCTTCGACGAGGTGATCGGCAGGCGCGGCGCCGAGCTCAGCTCCGCCTGGCGCGAGAAGCTGGCGGGCTCCGAGCACGCCGCCGAGATCGAGATGATGCAGCGGCGCCGCCTCCCCGACGGCTGGGACGCCGACCTCCCCTCCTTCGAGGCCGACGAAGAGAAGGGCCTCGCCACCCGCAAGGCCTCCAACAAGGTCGAGAACGCGATCGCTGCGCGGGTGCCGTGGCTGCTCGCCGGCTCCTGCGACCTCACCGACTCGACCTCGGTCCGGCTCAAGGACGCGACCCAGTTCGAGCCCGGCAGCTTCGAGGGGCGCCAGATCCACTACGGGATCCGCGAAAACGGCGCCGCCGCGGCCAGCAACGGCCTCTCGCTCTGCAAGCTGCGCCCGCTCTGGTCGACCTACCTCACCTTCTCCGACTACGGCCGGCCCTCGATCCGCCTCTCGGCGCTGATGGAGCTGCCGGTGATCCACCTCTTCACCCACGATTCGATCGGCCTCGGCGAGGACGGGCCCACGCACCAGCCGATCGAGCAGCTCGCCTCGCTGCGGGCGATGCCGCACCTCGACGTGATCCGCCCCGCCGACGCCAACGAGGTCGTCGAGGCCTGGCGGCTGGCGCTCGACCGCACCCACAACCCGGTCGCGCTGGTGATGACCCGCCAGACGGTGCCGGTGCTCGACCGCTCCAAGTACGCCTCGGCGGAGGGCGCCCGCCGCGGCGGCTACGTGCTCGCCGACCCCGAGGACGGCGAGCCCGAGCTGATCCTGATCGCCACCGGCAGCGAGGTCCAGCTCGCCGTCGGCGCCCACGAGCAGCTGAAGGGGGAGGGCATCCGCAGCCGCGTCGTCAGCCTCCCCTGCTGGGAGGCCTTCGAGCGCCAGGACCAGGAGTACCGCGACGAGGTGCTGCCGCCGGACATCCTTGCCCGCGTCGCCGTCGAGGAGGGCTCGCCGCTCGGCTGGGAGAAATACGTGGGCCGGGAGGGTGCCATCATGGGGATGACCACCTTCGGGCAGTCGGCGCCGTTCAAGGACGTCGAGACCGAGTTCGGGTTCACGGTCGAGAACGTGGCCCGGGTGGCGCGTCAGGTCGCCGAGCGGGCGGCCGCAAATCCCACGAGCTGAGGAGGCTGAAGATGAAGCCGACCGAGCGGCTGCACGAACTGGGCCAGAGCCTCTGGCTCGACAACATCACCCGGCCGATGCTGCGCGAGGGGGTGCTGGAGGGCTACATCCGCGACCTCTCCGTCACCGGCCTCACCTCCAACCCGTCGATCTTCGAAAAGGCGATCTCCGGCGGCGACGCCTACGACGAGCAGATCGCCGAGGTTGCGCCGAAGGCGGCTGCCGGCGAGGGCATCGGCGCCAACGAGACCGAGAAGATCTTCTTCGAGCTGGCGCTGGCCGACCTGCGCGACGCCGCCGACCTCTTCGCCGACGTCCACCGCCGCACCGCCGGGGTCGACGGCTTCGTCTCGCTCGAGGTCTCGCCGCTGCTCGCCGACGACGCCGCGGCGACGATCGAGCAGGTCAAGGCGCTGCACGAGAAGGGCGGTCGCGACAACCTCTTCATCAAGATCCCCGGCACCCAGGCCGGACGGGAGGCGATCGAGGAGGCGATCTTCGCCGGCGTCCCCGTCAACGTCACCCTGCTCTTCGACGACAAGCAGTACCTCGGCGCCGCTGAGGCCTATATGCGCGGGATCGAGCGACGGATCGAGGCCGGGCTCGACCCCAACGTCGCCTCCGTCGCCTCGCTCTTCATCAGCCGCTGGGACGTCGCCGTCGGCAAGGACGTCCCCGAGCAGCTGGTCAACCGGCTCGGGATCGCGATCGGCGGCCGCGCCTTCCGCGCCTACCACGAGCTCCTCAACTCCGACCGCATGCTGCGCCTGATGAACGAGGGCGCGCGGCCGCAGCGGCTGCTCTGGGCCAGCACCGGGACCAAGGACCCCGACGCCTCCGACACCCTCTAC
>DASUQZ010000298.1:0-5200 GCA_036280335.1 Solirubrobacterales bacterium | reverse complement strand
GATCTGCGTCCCCACCGACAACCCGGGCTTCAACCTGGTGCGGCCGATCTCGGTGATGGGCCACGACGGCGGCCCCGGCCACTGCGAGATCCGCTACGAAGACTGCCGGGTGCCGAAGGAGTTCCTGCTCGGCGAGCGCGGCGCCGGCTTCGCGATCGCCCAGGACCGGCTGGGCCCGGGGCGAATCCACCACTGCATGCGGGCGATCGGGACGGCCGAGCGGGCGCACGAGATGATGTGCCGCCGCGCCAACGAACGCAGCGCCTTCGGCGGCCCGCTCGGCGACAAGCAGTTCGTCCAGGAGTCGATCGCCGCCTCGCGGATGGAGATCGACCAGGCCCGCCTGCTCACCCTCTACGCGGCCTGGAAGATGGACACCGAGGGCAAGCGCGCCGCCCGCCAGGCGATCTCGGCGATCAAGATCGTCGCCGCCAACATGGTGATGGACGTCCTCGACCGGGCGATCCAGGTCCACGGCTCCCTCGGGATGACCGACGACACGCCGCTGGCGATCATGTGGCGCTTCAGCCGCATGCTCCGCCTCGCCGACGGCCCCGACGAGGTCCACAAGATGGTCCTCGCCCGCCGCGAGCTCAACCGCTGGGCCAAGCGCGCCGAAGCCGAAGCCGAAGGCAACCTGGAGCCGCGGCACGCGCCCCGGATGGTCTAGGCGGTCCCGCGACGCTCAACGGAGGGCGGCTGAGTCAGCCGCCGATCGGGGCGCGGGGGTTGGCGCCCCAGAAGATCACCGTGCCGAGCATGCCGAGGATGTGGACGGCGACGATGTTGAAGACCATCGACTTCGCGGTCGCGGTGCCGACGCCGACGGGGCCGCCCGAGGCGGTGTAGCCGTAGTAGCAGCCGACCAGCACGATCACGGTCGCCATCGCCATCCCCTTGATCAGGCTGAACACCAGGTCGGTCGGGTCCTGGAACATCCAGAAGATCAATAGGTAGCCGCCGGAGGAGACGTCGGCCACCTGCTCGACCACGGCGAAGTAGCTGGCCAGGTACATCACCCCGATCGAGGTCAGGTAGAGGAACGGCAGCGCGATCCAGGCGGCGAGCAGGCGGGTCGCGCAGAGGAAGGTCATCGGCGGCACCCCCATCACTTCCAGCGCGTCGATCTCGTCGGAGATCCGCATCGCCCCGATCTCGGCGACGATCCCGGTCCCGACCTTGGCCGAGAGGATGTAGCCGAAGGCGTAGGGAAGCGCCTCGCGCAGGTCGCACCAGGCGGCGAAGAGGCCGGCGTAGGAGGGTGCCCCCTGGGCGCGGAAGAAGTAGGCGCCCTGCAGACCGCACTGCAGGCCGAGGATGAAGACGAAAGCCCAGATGATCAGCGCCGAGCCGAGGATGAGGATGCCGGCCTGGCGGACCCCCTCGCCGAAGAAGCGCAGCACCCGGCCGGAGAAGACGAGGCCCGCGACCCTCGAGCCGAAGCGGGCGATCTCGCCGAACGCGTCGAGCCAGCCGCGCGGCACCGCCGTCCAGGTGTTCACCGCCTCCCTCACCGGATCGCCTGCAGCTCCGGGTTGGTCGCCAGCAGCACCGCGGTGAAGACGTAGTTGAAGGCGAAGACGCCGACCATCGCGATGACGACGGCCTGGTTGACCGCCCGCCCCACTCCGGCCGCCCCGCCGGAGGCGGTCATGCCCTTGTAGCAGCAGACGACCGAGATGATCGCGCCGAACATCGTGCACATCAGGACCGATCCCCAGAGGTCGGTGACCGAGGCGTTGGAGAAGAGGGTGGCGAAGAAGCCGCCGAGGCTCTGGTGGTAGATCAGCTCGGCCGCGATCCCCGCCGTCAGGCCGAAGACGATCGCGAAGACGTCCAGCAGCGCGGTGACGATCATCAGCGCGAGGACGCGCGGCACCACCAGGTTCTTGACCGGGTCGACGCCGAGCACCTGCAGGGCGTCGAGCTCCTCGCGGATCTTCCGAGCGCCCAGGTCGGCGGTGATCGCCGTCCCGGCGACGCCGGCGACGACGACCGCGGTCACGACCGGCCCGATCCAGCGAATCGCGGTGAGGACGAAGAAGCCGCCGAGGCGGTCGAGGGCGCCGAAGATCTGCAGCGGCCCCGCCGCCTGCAGGCCGGGCGCGCCGAGGCAGAGCGCGAAGGTCGAGATCAGCAGCGGGAACCAGCAGAGCTTCAAGGCGAAGTAGAACTGGTCGACCAGCTCCTCGCCATAGGGATAGGGCGGCCGCACCGCGGAGACGAGCGTCCGCGTCGTCAGGATCACCATCGTCCCGACCTCGGTGAAGAAGCCGGCGACGGAGCCCGAGCCCTTTCTCAGCGCTTCGCCCGCCACCGGCTCATCGCCCTGCCGAGGGGGCCGCGGGTCTGGGCTCGCCGCCGCACCTCCTGCTCGGTTTCCCGCTGTGCCTCCGCCAGCTGCGCGATCAGGGTGTCGCGCGTCTGCTCCAGCTCCTCGACGCCGGCCACGTGGGGGACGGCGCGCGCCGGCGCGGTCGGCAGGTCGGCGGCAAGGTGGCCGGTGTAGGTGGCGAGCTCGGCCTCGAGCCGGGCGATCTGCCGCCGCAGCTCCTGGCGGACGTCGAGGGTTTCGACCTCCTCGGCCGGGGCGAGGCCGGCGGAGGCCATCGCGACGATCGCCAGATCGCGGGGACCGATGCCGGCCTCCTCGGCGCGCCGCAGCGCCTCGGAGGCGATCTCTTCCAGCTGCGGCGCCACCTCCACCTCCTCGGCGACGAAGGTCCCCTGACCGTGGCGGGTGACCACGAGCCCGTCGTTCTCGAGCGACTCGTAGACCGCCCGCACGGTGCCGACGTTCACCCCCGCCCACTCGGCCAGCCGCCGGAAGCTCGGCAGCCGCTCCCCCGCCGCGAGCTCCCCGGTTCGGATCAGCGCCCGCAGCCGCCAGGACAGCTGCAGCCCGACGGGCAGCTCATCGCTCGGATCGATCCGAAAAGGATTCTCCAGCTGTGTCATCAATTCGCACAGTAGATCCCTTGACTGTGCGAGTCAAATGAGACAGCAGGGGTGTTGAGCGAGACCCCATCTCGAGAATTTTCAGAGAAGTCACTGTTTCTCAGACAACATGTTGCATCTGCTTGGGTAGTCTGCTATCCATGCAGACGATGGCACCGCCCGAAGAAGTCCTGGAGGAGCGCTTCAAGCGAATCGACGAACGGTTCGACCGGGTCGATGAAAACTTCGCCCGGGTTGACGAACGCTTCGTCGAGGTCAACCGGAGGATCACTGAAGTCGCCAAGGAGACCGATCGCCGTCTCAAGGAAGTGGACCGCCGGGTTACCGAGACGGCGGAAGGGACCAATCGCCGCCTCGACTCTGTCGAAGGCGAAGTGCGAGGGCTGAAAACTGGGATGGAGTCACTGCACGCGGGAATCCACCGCGCCACCATCGCGATCTGGGTCGCGTCAGCCGGCGTGATCGCGGCGATCCTCGCCAAAGGCGGGTAGCCGGAGCGCGCCGACGCGCCTACGGCGTGAGGACGATCTTCAGGGCTTCGCGGTTGTCGTAGACCCGGTAGGCCTCGGCGGCCTCGTCCAGCGGCATGTGGTGGGTGACCAGCGGGCTCGGGTCGAGCTTGCCGCTGTCCATCAGGGCGAGGACGCGGTCGACGTGCGCGATCACGTTGGCGAGGCCGAGGCGCAGCTCCAGGCCCTTCAGCCAGGCGAGCCCGAGCGGCACCTCGCCCTTGCCCGCGTAGGCGCCGATCCCGGAGACGGTGCCGGCGTCGCGGGCGAGGCTGACGGCCAGCGCCAGCGGCCCGGGGTCCCCCACCGCATCGACGACGACGTCGACGCCGAGCCCTTCGGTCGCCGCCCGCACCGCCTTCTTCGGCTCCTGCTCGGTCAGGTGCAGCGGCGTGGCGCCGAAGCGCTCGGCCATCCGCAGCCGTTCCTCGACCGTGTCGACCGCGAAGACCTGAACCGCGCCGCCGGCCAGCGCCGCCTGCACCGCGCAGAGCCCCACCGGTCCCAGCCCGAGCACCGCCACCGTGTCGCCGGAGCGCATCCCCGCGTGGGCGATCGCGTGGTAGCCGGTCCCCATCACGTCGCCGGCGAAGAGGGCCACGTCGGCCGTCATCCCCTCCGGCACCCGCCGCAGGGTCAGGTTCGCCCGCGGCACCAGCAGCAGCTCCGCCTGGGCCCCCTGCAGGTCGCCCAGGTTGGCGCCGTGGCCGAAGGTCTGGCCGTTGCGGCAGCGGTGGTAGTCGCCCCGCAGGCAGGAGGCGCAGGTCGCGCAGGCGGTGTGGAAGGTCCCGAGCACGCGGTCGCCGACGGCCACCCGCTCGACGTCGTCCCCGGCCTCGACCACGGTGCCGACGAACTCGTGGCCGATCGTGAAGCCCTGCTCGACCGGCACCCGGCCGTGGTAGATGTGGAGGTCGGAGCCGCAGATGCCGCTGGCCTCGACCCGCACCACGGCGTCGTCGGCCGCGACGATCGCCGGATCGGCCTTCTCCTCGACCCGCACCTGCTCGGGCGCCTGGAAAGTGACAGCGCGCATGGGCGCGCAACCATAGTCCCTCAGCTGCTGACGCCGGCGACCTGGAAGCGGTTCGCCTCGCCGCCGGGGCTGGCGGCCTCTTCGATCCGCGCCTCCAGCGCCAGCTCCTTCTCGAAGTCGGCGGCCTCGCCGTGCTGGAAGGAGACGTCCTTGCCCTCGAGCAGCTCGATGAAGATCTCGACGAAGCGGGCGTCGAGCTGCTTGCCGGCGACGCGGCGGAGCTCGACGATCGCGTCGTAGCTCGACATCGGCGTCCGGTACGAGTCCCGCGCGGTCATCACGTCGTAGGTGTCGGCGACGGAGATGATCCGCGCCAGCTCTGGGATTTCGTCCCCCGCCAGGCCGCGCGGATAGCCCTTGCCGTCGATCCGCTCGTGGTGGGCGAGGATGATCTCCGCCACCGGCCCGTAGCCGTCGAGCGAGGAGACGACGCGGGCGCCCTGCTGAGGATGGCGTCGGATCAGCATCCAGTCTTCGTCGGTGAGCGGCACGTTCGCCTTGAGGATCCGGTCGGGCAGGATGAACTTGCCGATGTCGTGGAGCAGCGCGGCGATATGGACGAGCTCCTCGTCGCGGCGCGAGAGGCCCGCCCGCTGGGCGATCGCGCGCGAGTAGCGCGCCACCGCGGCGCTGTGGCGGGCGGTCATCTGGTCGCGCAGGTCGAGGGTGCGCAGCATCGCGCTCAACATCCCGACCT
>DASUQZ010000297.1:0-8900 GCA_036280335.1 Solirubrobacterales bacterium | reverse complement strand
CGTCGATCAGCCTCGTCGAGAGGAGGATCGACCCTGCCCGGAAGACGGCCTGGTTGGGGAGCAGCCAGATCGTCGCCTCGCCCGCTCCCTCCGAGGAGAGGATCCGCCCCAGCTCGCGCAGAGCCCGCGCCGGGATGTTGGCCTCGAGCTCGCCGCCGAGGTCCTCCTCGAGCTCGGTCCGCTTCACCGCGAGCCGGTAGGAGTCGGTGGCGACCATCGTCATCTCCCTGCCGCTGGCGGTGACGAAGACGCCGGTCAGGACCGGGCGCATGTCATCCCGCGAAGCGGCGCGCGCGACCAGCTCGATGCTCTCTTCCAGCGCCGGCGCCGGGATCTTCAGGGCGCCCTCCTCCTGCGGCTGCGGCAGCTTCGGGAAGTCCTCGACCGGCAGCACCCGCAGGTGGAAGCTGGAGCCGCCGCTGCGGATCTCGACGTCGTGCTCCGCCTGGCGCGACTCGATCTCCACGCCCGGGTCGCCGAGCGACCTGGCGACCTCGGAGAAGAGGCGGCCGGGGAGAAGGACCGCGCCCTCCTCCTCGACGTTCGCCTCGAGCGTCGTCTCCAGGCCGAGGTCGAGATCGGTGGCGGCGAGGGTGACGCGGCCGTCGGCCGCACTGACGAGAACGCCGGAGAGCGCCTGGGTGGCGGCGCGGGTGGAGACAGCCCTGGAGACGACTGAGAGCTTGGAGACGAGATCTTCCCGTTTGGTCGTGAGCTTCAAGAGATGAATGCCTTTTCAGAGTGGGTTTAGGGCTTGTGGAAAGAGTTGGTGGCGAAGGTCATTCGGCGCTGCGGTGCGGTTTGAAGGGTGTGGAAACGGCTGTGGGAGGTTGGGGATTCTTGCAGCGCGGGCGGCTGTCAGCGCTCCTCGCCGACCGGGTTGTGGATAGCTCCGCGTAACTCGCGCACCTTCTCGGCGAGGTCGGAGTCCTCGTCGAGGCTGGCTTCGACCCGGCGCAGGGAGTTGAGGACGGTGGTGTGATCGCGCCCGCCGTAGAGGCGGCCGATCTGCGGCAGTGAGAGGTCGGTGAGGTCGCGGGTGAGGAAGATCGCCACCTGACGGGCGCGCAACGGGGTGGCTGCCCGGCTGGAGCCGACGAGCTCGGCGCGGGAGATGCCGAAGGTCTCCGCCACCCGCTGCTGGATCTCCTCGACCGAGGTTGGTCGCGAGCCCCGGGTACCCGGGATCACTTCGGCGATCAGCTCGGAGCTGAGCGGGCGCGCCATCAGCGAGGCGTGGGCGAGGACGCGGGTGAGCGCGCCGTGGAGCTGCCGGACGTTGGCGTCGATCCGGTTGGCCAGCTCGTTGAGGGCCCCGGCATCGGCGATCTCCACCCCCGCCTCCTCGACGAGGCGGCGCAGCACCGTCAGACGCGTCGCCAGGTTCGGGGGCTCCACGGCAACCGTCAGCCCCCACTCGAACCGGTCGCGAAGGCGGGAGGCGAGGGTGGAGAGCTCGCTGGGGATCCGGTCGGCGGAGAGGACGAGCTGGCTCCCGGACTCGTACAGGGCGTTGAAGGTGTGGAAGAACTCCTCCTCGGTGGCCGGCTTGCCCTCGAGGAACTGGACATCATCGATGAGGAGCACGTCGAGGTCGCGGTAGCGCGCCTTGAAGGCGTCGTTGCCGGAGGTCTTCAATGCGCCGACGAACTCGTTGGTGAACGACTCCGCGGTCGTGTAGCGGACACTGAGCCCGGGGGCGTTCTCACGCAGGTAGTTGGCGATCGCCGCCAGCAGGTGGGTCTTGCCGAGCCCCGGCGGGCCGTGCAGGAAGAGCGGGTTGTAGGCCTCGGAGGGAGCCTCGGCGACCGCGAGCGCGGCGCCGTGGGCGAGGCGATTCCCGGGACCGATCACGAACCGCTCGAAGGTGTAGTTGGGGTTCAGCTCGACGTCGGACTCGAGCGCGCCCTCCACATCCCGCGGCTCGGCGAAGCTGACGCGGCTCAAGGACGGGTCGCACTCGCCGAGGGCTTCGGCGATCAGCGAGGAGTACCGCCGTTCGGTCCAGGCGCGGATGCCCTCCGGGGCCGCCAGGTAGAGCGTGTCTCCCTCGACGCCGACGGCCTCCAGCGGTTCGAGCCAAAGGCTGAAGGTGGAGCTGGGAACCGAAGCCTTCAGGCGCTCCTGGGCGGCCCGCCAGAGAGCCTCGAGTTCGTTTCTAGGGGAGTCATCGGCCACCGGTCGGCGACCATAGCGCCGTGCCTGAGGCACCCGTGGGGGCGCCTCGCAAATCCCGCAGAAAAGATTTTCGGCGCCGTCCGTATACTCCGCCGCCATGAAGCGCACCTACCAGCCTAAGAAGCGGAAGCGGGCGAAGACCCATGGCTTTCGCGCTCGGATGAGCACTCGGGGCGGCCGTGCGGTCCTGAAGCGTCGCCGGCGCAAAGGGCGCAAGCGCCTCACCCCCTGATCGCATGGCGTCGAAGCGACGGCGCCTTTCGCGAAGCGGCGAGTTCGACCGCGTCTACCGCGACGGCTCTTCTCATGCGACGCGCTACCTCGTGCTCTACACGTTCCCCCGCAAGGACGAGGATCGTGAGGACGTGAGGCTGGGTGTCTCGGTCAGCCGCAAGGTCGGGGGAGCGGTGGAGCGCAACAAGGTCAAGCGCGTCCTCCGCGAGGCCTTCTGGGAGCTTGCCGACCGCCTCCCTCCCCGGCACGACTTCGTGATCGTTGCGAAGGCGGAACTCAAGGACCTCGTCGATCGCGAGGGGATGGCCGGCGCCAAGGCCAACCTGGAAGAGGCCTTGGCCGGGAGCCGTTCCACGTGAAACGCATCTTCCTAGCCCCGATCCGGGCCTACCAGCGCTGGATCTCCCCGCTGTTCCCGCGGCGCTGCCGCTACGAGCCGACCTGTTCCGCCTACGCCGTGGAAGCGGTCGAACGCTTCGGCGTGATGCGCGGTTTCCTCCTCGCAACCTGGAGGTTGCTGAGGTGCAATCCGTTCAGTCATGGCGGCTTCGACCCCGTCCCCGATAGATTCACGCTCCGCACCGGCCCGGTACACCCGGCCGACCACCACAAAGCCCACCCATGACCCTCCCCGCCGCCAACATCCTGCAGCCGCTGATCGACGTCGCCAACGCGGTGCTGCAGTTCTTCCACGACGACGTCGGCCTCAGCTGGGGGATGTCGATCATCGCCCTGACGATCGTCACCCGCGCGGTCCTGATCCCGCTCACCTACAAACAGCTGAAAGGGATGCGGGCCCTGCAGGCCCTGCAGCCGCAGATGAAGGCGCTGCAGGAGAAGTACAAAAACGATCGGCAGCGCCTCCAGCAGGAAATGATGCGCTTCTACAAAGAGAACGAAGTCAACCCCTTCGCCTCCTGCATCCCGCTGCTGGCGCAGATCCCGGTCTTCATCACCCTCTTCTTCCTGCTGCGGGACGAGCTCCCGGACGACATCCTTCCCGGCGAAGAATCGTTCGGCTTCATCAGCGACCTGACGGCGAAGGCGACCGGCGGCGAACTGATCGCGCTGATCCTGCTCTACGTCGGCACCCAGCTCATCTCGGGCCTGGTGATGTCGATCACCGCCGATAAAAGCCAGCGGATCCTGCTCTTCATGCTGCCGCTGATCTTCGTCCCCTTCATCCTCAGCTTCCCGGCGGGGCTGATCCTCTACTGGATCACCACCAATGTCTGGACGATCGGGCAGCAGTTGGTGATTCAGAAACTGGTGCCGCCGCCGGTGACGGCTACCGCGGACGGGGCTGCGGCTATCCAGGAGGCTAAACCGCCTCCGCCTCCGCCGAGGAAAAAGAAGAAGCGGCGGCGCTGATGCTGGTGGTGGAGGGAGCGGGCACCCCCTTCACTTAACTTCCTCGGGTGATCGGCTGGGGCCGTCCGAGGGTCTTACTGACCGAGAAGTACAAGACGTTCCGGGGGTGCCCGCTCCCTCCTCTAGCCGCTTCTCGCCTCAGATAGCTAGCCCTTGGGGCGTTTCTTTGCGATTCCAGGCTTGCGGGGGAGGTTGGCGGGGGTGGGGGCCGACTTGCGGATTATGTGGAGGTGGCGGTGTTCTGAGCCGGCTCGGTTGCCTACATCGAGGATTTGCTCCGGGGTCATTGCGAGAGCGTCGGAGGCGTTTTGTAGCTGTTGCTCCTCTTCCTCGTCGCGTTTGCCCTTCCAGGCGACCAGGACGGCGTTTGGCTTCAGGAGGGGGCTGGCTAGCTCGGCGAGGGTGGAGAGGCGGCCTACGGCTCGGGCGGTTACGGCGTCGTAGGCCTCGCGGCCGGCGCCTGAGGCGAGGTCCTCAGAGCGGGTGTTGAGGACGGTGGCGTTGGCGATGCCGGCGGCCTCGATCGCGTGGCGCATGAACTCGCACTTGCGGCCGACGGACTCGATCAGGTCGACCTGCGCTTCGGGTAGGGCCACGGCCAGGACCAGCCCGGGGAAGCCGGCTCCGGCGCCGACGTCGGCGATCCGGCGCGCTTCGCGCAGCGCCGGCACCTCCAGGCCGGTGAGGCTGTCGACGACGTGCACCTGCCAGGCGCGCTCGTCGACGACCGAGCTGACCGAGGCGCGCTCCTCGGCGAGAAGCGCCAGGACGGTCTGCAGCTTCTCGCGGGCAGCGCCGTCGAGGGCTGCCTCCGGGGCCGAGCTCACTCCGGCAGCAGCGGCGCGACAATCACGCAGCGGTTGGGCTCGTCGCCCTCGCTGTAGGTCTCGATTCCGGAGCGCTCTTTCAGCCGTTCGTGGACCACGCGCCGTTCCTGCGCGCTCATCGGGTCCATCTCGACGACCCGGTTGTTGGTCAGCGCCTGCTCGGCGGCGCGGTCGGCGCGGCCCTCGAGGGTCTCGCGGCGACGCTCCCGGTAGCCGGCGGCGTCGACGATCACCCGCTTGCGCTCCCGCAGGCCCCGGAAAGCGGCCTGGTAGCAGAGCAGCTGCAGGGCGTCGATCGTCTGTCCCCGTTTGCCGATCAGGAGGCCGTAGTCCTCGTCCCCCTCGACCGTCAGCAGGATCCGCTCGTCGTCCTCCTCGACGACCACCTCGCCGTCGAGGTCGAGCTCGTCCAGCACCCCCTCGACGAGCTCCTGGGCTCGCTCGGCTGGGCTGTCGGGCCAGTCGTAGCTCTCGGACACGGCCAGCAGGCTATCCGACTAGGCTGGGTCCGTGGGCAAGGTCTACGCCGTCGCGAACCAGAAGGGCGGGGTCGGGAAGACGACCACGGCCGTCAATCTCGCCGCCTGCGCGGCCAAGGAGGGCAACCAGACCCTGCTCGTCGACCTCGATCCCCAGTGCAACGCCACCGTCGCCGTGGGCGGGGGCCGGGACATGCACCCCTCCTCCTACGACTGCCTCACCGGCGACACCTCGGTGGCCGAGGCTGCGCGCCCCGCCGGCCCGGACAACCTCTGGATCGTCCCGGCCAGTCGCGATCTCGCCGGCGCCGCAGTGGAGCTGCCCCGGATCCCGGGCTCGGAGACGCGGCTGCGCGAACGGCTGGGCCCGCTGCGCGAGCGCTTCGCGGTGACCCTGCTCGACTGCCCGCCGTCGCTCGGCCCCGTCAGCGTCAACGCCCTGGTTGCCGCCGACAGGGTGATCGTGCCGGTGCAGGCCGAGTACCTGGCGCTGGAGGGACTGGTCCAGTTCCTGGAAACCCTGGGCCTGATCAGGCGCGAACTCAACCCTCAACTTGAGGTTTCGGGTCTGCTGATCACCATGCACGACGAGCGCACCCGCCTTGCTCAGGACGTCGAGTCGGAGCTGCGCGAGCACTTCGACGGGATGGTCTTCGAGACCGTCATTCCCCGCAGCGTTCGAGTCGCCGAGTCGCCGAGCTATGGTCTTCCCGTGACCGAGCACGCCCCCTCCTCACACGGAGCCGTCGCCTACCGCGCCCTCGCGAAGGAGCTGGCGAGTCGTGGCTAGCGGGCGGCGCGGGATCGGCCGCGGCCTGGCGGCGATCCTTCCCGAGACCGAGACCTCCGATGCCGGTGAGCTGCGCGAGCTCCCGGTCGCGCTGATCAAGCCGAACCCCTCGCAGCCGCGCACGAATTTCGACCAGGAGGCCCTCGACGCCCTCGCCGCCTCGATCGAGAGCAGCGGCGTCGTCCAGCCGCTCCTGGTCCGGCCCCTCCCCGACGGCAGCTACGAGCTGGTCGCCGGAGAGCGGCGCTGGCGCGCCGCCCAGCAGGCGGGTGTGGACAAGGTCCCGGCGGTCGTCCGCGACCAGGCCGAAGCCGAGCGGCTGCAGGCGGCCCTGATCGAGAACATGGTCCGCGAGGACCTCAACCCCGTCGAGGAGGCGAAGGCCTGCGCGGCGCTGGTCGAGGAGCTGGGACTGACCAAGGAGGAGCTGGCCAGGCGGGTCGGCCGCAGCCGGCCCGCTGTCTCCAACCTGATCCGCCTGCTCGAGCTCCCCGACGAGGCGCTGGAGCTGCTCGAGGCGGGCGATCTCAGCGAGGGCCACGGCAAGGCCCTGCTCGGCGCCCCCGGAAACGACACCCGCCGCCGCCTCGCCCGCGATGCCGCCCGGGGCGGCTGGTCGGTCCGCGAAACCGAGGAGAGGGTTCGGCTGGCTGGCCAGCCAAAAGCAAGGCCGAGGCGCGCTCCGGTCGATCCCGACGCGCAGGCCGCCCTCCGCGACGTCGCCGACGCCCTCGAGGAAGCGATCGGCCACGAAGTCACGACCAGGGCGAAGGGGGAGTCGATCGTCGCCGAGCTCCGCTTCGACGACGTGCGCGAGGCCCATGCCCTGGCGCGCCGCCTCCGCAAGCTCTCGAAGTAGCCGCGGGCCGCGGGACCCTTCGCTGCGCCGCCGCTATCATCGCCCTCCCCGGGCGATTAGCTCAGTTGGTTAGAGCGCGTCTCTGATAAGGACGAGGTCCCTGGTTCGAATCCAGGATCGCCCACTCGGAAGAACGGGTAGATGCCCGACCTATACTTCGCCTTTCCAACCAGGTCGGGAGCTTCCTTTGCAGCAGATGCAGATCTACGGCGTCAGTTTCGACATGGTCGGCAAGCAGCCGATCGTGTTGCTCAAGACCGTGGACGGAAACCGCTTCCTGCCGATCTGGATCGGCCACCCGGAGGCGGCGGCGATCCTGATGAAGCTGCAGGGCGCGACCACGCCGCGGCCGATGACGCACGACCTGCTCTCGGACATGCTCGAGAACCTCGACGCGAAGTGCGAGCGGGTGGCCGTCACCGAGCTGCGCGACAACACCTTCTACGCCTCGATCACGGTCTCGATCAACGGCTCCGAGGTGGAGATCGACTCGCGCCCCTCCGACGCGCTGGCGCTCGCCGTCCGCGTCGCCGCCCCGATCTTCGCGGCGGAGGAGGTGATCGAGGAGTCGGCGATCGAGTTCGAGCACGAGGTCGAGGACACCGAGGAGGTCGTCGACAAATTCAAAGAGTTCCTCGACGAGGTGACCCCGGATGATTTTGCGCAGGGAGACTCCTAGGCCGTAGCGGGCTTCAGCGCCAGGTCGAGGATCCGCTCGACCAGCTGCTCGAAGGAGAGGCCCGCCGCCTCGGCGGCCTGGGGGAGGAGGCTGGTGTCGGTGAGGCCGGGGATCGCGTTGGCCTCCAGCAGGCAGGGACCCTCGCTGCCGAGGATCAGGTCGATGCGGGCGAAGCCGGTGCAGCCGAGGGCGCGGTAGGTCGCGAGCGCCGCCTCTGTGACCCCACGCTCCTCCTCCGCGGTCAGCTCGGCGGGACAGGCGAAACGGGTGCGCCCGATCTCGTAGCGCGCCTCGAAGTCGTAGCGGTCGCCCTCGAGCAGGATCGCCTCGACCACCGGCAGCGGCTCGTCGCCGAGCACGCTGACCGCCAGCTCGCGGCCGTCGACGAAGCTCTCGATCAGGACCCGGTCGTCGTAGCTGAAGGCGGAGACGAGCGCCTGCGGGACCTCGCCCGGCGCGGCGGCGAACTTGACCCCCAGCGAGGAGCCGCCGCGGCTGGGCTTGACGACGAGCGGGAAGCCCAGCGTCTCCTCCAGTCGGCCGAGCGCGTCGGCGGCGCCGAACTCGCGGAAGGCGGTCTGGTTGAAGGCGAACCACTCGGGGGTGGGGAGGCCGGCATCCTCGATCGCGTCCTTGGCCTGGACCTTGTCCATGCAGCGCGCGCAGGCGGCGGCACCGGGACCGGTGAAGGGGATGCCGAGGATCTCCAGCAGCTCCTGCACGGTGCCGTCCTCGCCGCCGACGCCGTGCATGGCGACGAAGGCGACGTCGGGCCGCTCGGCGACCAGCCGCCTGACCAGGTCGGGGCCGACGTCGATCGGCAGCACCTCGTGGCCGAGCCGCTCCAGCGCGTCCTCGACCCGGGCGCCGGATCGCAGCGAGACGCCGCGCTCCAGCGAGCGGCCGCCTTTGAGGACCGCGACCTTCATCACGCCTCGCCCGCCTTGCGGAACGGCAGTACGTTCGGCGCCGACTCCTCCGCCGGCTCGGCCGTCCGCTGCTCGCCGGTCAGCGTCCCGTAGAGCTCGACCTGCTCGGCGATCACCTTGCCGATCCGCCGCACCCCCTCGCGGATCTCGTCCTCGTCGACGCCGGAGAAGTTGAGCCGCATCGAGTGGCTGCCGCGACCGTCGACGTAGGCCGCCTGGCCGGGGACGAAGGCGACGTCGGCGCGCAGCGCCTTGGCCAGCAGGTCGCTGGTGTCGATGTAGTCGGGCAGCGTCGCCCAGATGAAGAGCCCGCCCTCGGGCTCGGTCCAGGTCGCCTCGGCCGGGAAGTAGGTGCGCAGCGCTTCGACCATCGTGTCGCGGCGGGCGCGGTAGATCTCGACCAGGTCGTCGATGTAGCGCTGCCAGCGCCGTTCGGCGAAGTACTCGCGGACGAAGTACTGGGTCAGGGTCGAGGTGCAGAGGTCGGCGGCCTGCTTGCCGAGGACGATCTTCTCCATCACCGGCGGCGGCGCCACCGCCCAGCCGAGGCGGAT
>DASUQZ010000296.1:0-3204 GCA_036280335.1 Solirubrobacterales bacterium | reverse complement strand
TTGAAGGTCGCCGCCAGCACCTCTTCGATCCCCTCGCGGATCTTCTCGTCCACCGCCTCGCCGACGATCCGGTCGGAGCCGACGTTGGAGGTCATGATCAGGACCGTGTTGGTGAAGCTGACCGTGCGGCCCTGGCCGTCGGTCAGCCGCCCGTCGTCCATGATCTGCAGCAGCGTGTTGAAGACGTCGGGGTGAGCCTTCTCGATCTCGTCCAGCAGCACCACCGCGTAGGGCCGGCGCCGCACCGCCTCGGTCAGCTGCCCGCCCTCCTCGTAGCCGACGTAGCCGGGGGGCGCGCCGATCAGCCGCGCCACCGTGTGCTTCTCCATGTACTCGGACATGTCGAGGCGGACGATCGCCTGCTCGGAGTCGAACATGAACTCGGCCAGCGCCTTCGCCAGCTCGGTCTTGCCGACCCCGGTCGGGCCGAGGAAGAGGAAGCTGCCGATCGGCCGGTTCGGGTCCGAGAGGCCGGCGCGGGAGCGGCGCAGGGCGTTGGAGACCGCGGCGATCGCCTCGTCCTGGCCGATCACCCGGTCGTGCAGCCGCTCCTCCATGTGGATCAGCTTTTCGACCTCGCCCTCCATCAGGCGGCTGACCGGGATCCCGGTCCATTTGGCGACGACCTGTGCGACGTCCTCCTCGGTGACTTCGTCGGCCAGCATCGTGCCGCCGCCGGAGTGCACCTCCTCCAGCCGCGCCTCCTGCTCGGCGATCTCCTTTTCCAGCTCGGGGATCTCGCCGAATTTGAGTTCGGCCGCCCGTTCGAGGTCGGTCTCGCGTTCGGCCTGCTCGACCTCGCGGTTCAGTTCCTCCAGCCGCCCCCGCGCCTGGTTGATCTGCTCGAGCGGCTCTTTCTCGTTCTGCCAGCGGGTGCGCAGCTCGGCCGCCTCCTCGCGCAGGTTGGCGAGGTCTGCCTCCAGCGCCTCCAGGCGCGCTTTCGAGGCCTCGTCGGTCTCTTTCTTCAGCGCCTCGCGCTCGATCTCCAGCTGCTGGATGCGCCGCTCGACCTCGTCGATCTCGGTCGGCACCGAGTCGATCTCGATCTTCAGCCGCGAGGCCGCCTCGTCGATCAGGTCGATCGCCTTGTCGGGGAGGAAGCGGTCGGCGATGTAGCGCTCCGACAGCGTCGCCGCGGCGACGATCGCCGAGTCGGAGATGCGGACGCCGTGGTGGTTTTCGTAGCGCTCCTTGAGCCCGCGCAGGATCGCGATCGTGTCGTTCATGTCGGGCTCGCCGACCAGCACCGGCTGGAAGCGCCGCTCCAGCGCCGCGTCTTTCTCGATGTGCTTGCGGTACTCGTCGAGCGTCGTCGCGCCGACCGCGCGCAGCTCGCCGCGGGCCAGCATCGGCTTCAGCAGGTTGGCGGCGTCGACCGCGCCTTCGGCGGCGCCGGCGCCGACGATCGTGTGGAGCTCGTCGAGGAAGAGGACGATCTGGCCCTCGGCCTGCTGCACCTCGCTGAGGACCGCTTTCAGCCGCTCCTCGAACTCGCCCCTGTATTTGGAGCCGGCCAGCAGCGAGCCGATGTCGAGCGCGATCACCCTGCGGTCGCGCAGGCTCTCGGGGACGTCGCCCTTGACGATCCGCTGCGCCAGCCCCTCGACGATCGCGGTCTTGCCGACGCCGGGGTCGCCGATCAGCACCGGGTTGTTCTTGGTCCGGCGGGAGAGGACCTGGATCACGCGGCGGATCTCCTCGTCGCGCCCGATCACCGGGTCGAGCTTTCCCGACTCCGCCTCGGCGGTCAGGTCGCGGCCGAATTTCTCCAGCGCCTGGGCATTGTCCTCGGCGTTCGGGGAGGTCACCTTCGCCGGGCCCTGCACGGCCTTGACCGCGCGCTCCAGCTCGTCGCGGTCGGGCAGCAGGTCGGAGACGCCGGAGCCGTCCTCGGCCAGCGCCAGCAGCAGGTGGCCGACGGTGATGTAGCTGTCGCCGAACTTCGCCATCGCCTGCTCGGCGCCGCGCAGGACGCGCGCCAGGTTGGAGGACATCTGCGGCTCGGCCCCGTCGCCCAGCGTCGGCAGCGCCGCCACGGCCTCCTCGGCCCGCGTCCGCGTCGCGGCCGGGTCGCCGACCTTCTGCAGGACCGGGACGGCCATCCCTTCGGTCTGGTCGAGCAGCGCCAGCAGCAGGTGGGCGGAGGTGATCTCCGGGTTGCGCCGGGCCCGCGCCAGCTCCTGCGCAGCCGCCACCGCTTCCCGCGATTTCTCAGTGAATCGATCCGCCTGCATCAGTCCTCCTCGAGTCGCTTGCGCAACCGCTCGTTTTCCGCCCGCAGCTTCTGCACCTGGTTTTCCAGCGCCAGGACCGTTTCCACCCCGGCCAGGTTCAGCCCTTCCGCGGTCATCTGCTGGATCCGCCGCAGCCGCTCGACGTCGCGCTGCGAGTAGAGGCGGGTGTTCTTCGGCGAGCGCTTCGGGGCGATCAGCCCGCGCTGCTCGTACATCCGCAGCGTCTGCGGGTGCATCTCGGCCAGTTCGGCGGCGACCGAGATCATGAAGACGCCCTGGTCCTGGTCGAAGGTGGCTTTCACCCGGCGCCGGTAGGTGGCCATCAGTGCCCCGCCTTCCGCAGCAGCTCGGCGCGCGGGTCGGACCCGTTGAGAGACTCGGCGAGCTTCTCGACCGCCTCGCTCTGCTCCTCGCTCAGCTCGGCGGGGATCGCGATCTCGAGGCGGTAGCGGATGTCGCCGCGGCCCGCGCCCTTCGGCTTCGGCGGGCCCTCGCCGCGCAGTCTCTGAATCGTCCCGTGCCTGGTCCCGGGGGGGACCTTGATCTTCTTGGTCCCGTTCAGGGTCGGCACCTCGATCGTGCCGCCGCGAAGCGCCTCGACCACCGAGATCGGCACGGTCACCTCGAGGTTGCCGTCGTCGAGGCGCTTGAAGACCGGCGACGAGGCGACCCGGGTGGTCACGTAGAGGTCGCCGGGGGGTCCGCCGCGGGGGCCGTCCTCGCCTTTGCCGGCGAGCCGGATCCGGGTGCCGTCCTTGACCCCGGCCGGGATGTTGACTTGGTAGCGCGTGCTCTGCTGCGTCAGCCCCGAGCCGCCGCAGGTGGGGCAGGGGTCCTCGATCACCTGCCCGGAGCCGCCGCACTGCGGGCAGGGCTGGCTGATCGAGAAGAAGCCCTGGCCCTGCGCCTCGATGCCGCGACCTTCGCAGCGCGGGCAGGTGGCCGGCGCGGTGCCGGGTTTGGCGCCGCT
>DASUQZ010000295.1:0-12505 GCA_036280335.1 Solirubrobacterales bacterium | reverse complement strand
GTTGCCGACCTGGAGCTTTTCGGCCTCGCGGACGACGCCCTCGACGAAGCGGTCGGCGACGTCGCGCATCACGTAGACGCGCTCGATCCCCGAGCAGGTCTGGCCGGCGTTGGCGAAGCCGCCCCAGACGGCGCCGGAGATGGCGTTGCCGAGGTCGGCGTCGGAGCAGACGATCATCGGGTCCTTGCCGCCGAGCTCGAGCACCGAGCCCTTGAGTTCGGAGGCGCAGACTTCGCCGACCTTGCGGCCGACGCCGACCGAGCCGGTGAAGAAGATCTTGCCGGCGCTGGAGCGGCAGAGCGCGTCGCCGATCCGGCCGCCGCCGTGGACGACGCGGATCAGGCCCTCGGGCAGGCCGGCCTTCTCGAAGACGTCCCGGATCCGCTCGCCGAGCAGCGGGGTCAGGCTGGCCGGCTTCAGCACGACGCCGTTGCCGGCCATCAGCGCGATCGCCACCTCGCCGAAGGGGATCGACCACGGGTAGTTCCAGGGCGCGATCACGCCGACGACGCCGATCGGCTCGTAGCTGAAGCGGGCTTTCTTGGAGAACGCGAAGGCCTGCGTCATCCGCACCTTCTCGTCAGCGAGGATCTTCGGGCCGGCCTTGGCGCACCAGTGCAGCGCGTCGACGGTCGGCAGCAGCTCCATCGTGTATGCCTCGGTCAGCGGCTTGCCCTGCTCTTCGCTGAGCAGCTTCGCGATGTCGTCGATGTCGTCTAGCAGCGCGTCGGCGGCGCGCTTCATGTAGGCGGCGCGCGTCTTCGCCGGCAGCTCCGCCCAGGCCGGCTGCACCCGCGCCACGTCGTCGACCACGCCCTGCACTTCCTCGGGCACGATCGTCGGCACCGAGCCGATCAGCTCGCCGGTGGCGGGGTTGAAGGACTCGAGGGTCGAGGTGGACTCGGGCGCTTGAACTGCCGTGGCGGTCTCCATATCGGGCGATTGTACGGGCCGCTGGGGGGAGGATCTTTGAGCGCGGCCCCTTAGGAGGGGGTGGTTGCTACTGAGCGAGAAGCACTCTTCGAAATCACGGCAGATATCCGCGTTCGCTACCGCCGAAGCGAGCCGCCGCCTCCCTATACCTATGCAGTCACGATTGAGGTGGACGAAGGCGAAGGCAAGTGGCTCACGGTGCGGCTATGGGACAACGCAGACGATGTGCATGAGCATCACGTGCATGAATACACCCGGCAAGGGGAAAAGCAGGAACCGACGATTCGGAAGTTCGATTCAGTCAACGAAGCGATGGCTTTAGCCAACGCCGAAGCCCGTGAGAATGCGAAGGAGATCGTGAGACAATGGCGACGGTCATGAACCGAGAAGCCGCACTGGACCTCGCTAGCGAAAAGATGATTGCCTGGGGACAGGATCCTGATCGCTTTGACCGCTATCCGAATCGCACGCACTTCATCGGGATTGAGCATCCCGAACACGATCGGATGGCGACGAAGACTTTGCTGCGGGGAGACCCTGTCGTGCTGATCTACCCCGACGGAAGCGAGCTGCTGATCGATCCCGATCCCGGCGGGGGCGCCCGGGTCGAGACCCGGGATTCCTCCGGCAAGCCGATCGCTGCATAGCGGCCATAGTGGCCGATCAGCTTTTCGATACGGGACAGGTTGGAGAGCCGGAGCCTGAGCGAACGCCCGCCGATGCGCCGCTGGCGGTGCGGATGCGGCCGCGCTCGCTGGATGAGGTGATCGGGCAGGAGCACGTGCTCGGCGAGGGGTCGGCGCTGCGGACCGCGATCGAAAGCGGCAGGCCGCACAGCGCGATCCTCTACGGGCCTCCCGGGGCGGGGAAGACGACGCTGGCGCGGATCGCCGCAGCGGGGGCGCAGGGGGCCTTCGAGGAGCAGTCGGCGGTGAACGCCGGCAAAGCCGAGATCCGCGCGGTGATCGAGCGGGCGCGGGAGCGGCGCAAGGGGAGCGGCCGGCCGACGATCCTCTTCCTCGACGAGATCCACCGCTTCAACAAGGCCCAGCAGGACGCGCTGCTGCCCGCGGTCGAGGACGGGGTGCTGACGCTGATCGGGGCGACGACCGAGAACCCCTACTTCGAGGTCAACTCGGCGCTGCTCTCGCGGGCCCAGGTCTACGAGCTGCGGCCGCTCGAGCCGGCGCAGGTGGAAGCGCTGCTGCGGCGGGCGCTCGCCGACCCCGAGCGCGGGATCGCCGACCCGCCCGCGGTCAGCGACGAGGCGCTGGCGATGCTGGCGAAGCGCAGCGGCGGCGACGCCCGGGTGGCTCTCTCGGCGCTGGAGCGGGCGGTCGAGCGCGCATCCGACTTTGACCGCAGCGGGGCGGGGTCAGGATCGGATGCGGTCGACGTCGCCGCCGTCGAGGACGCGCTGCAGCGCAAGGCGCTCGACTACGACCGCCAGGGCGACCGCCACTACGACTTCATCTCGGCCTGGATCAAGGCGACCCGCGGCTCCGACGTCGACGCCTCGCTCTACTACCTGGCGGTGATGCTGGAGGGGGGCGAGGACCCTCGCTTCCTCGCCCGCCGCATGGTCATCCTCGCTTCCGAGGACATCGGCAACGCCGACCCGCAGGCGCTGCTCGTCGCCGACGCGGCGGCGCGCGCGGTGGACCGGGTCGGGCTGCCCGAGTGCGCGCTCAATCTCGCCCAGGCAAGCGTCTACCTGGCGCTGGCCCCGAAGTCCAACGCCTCCTACAAGGCGCTCTCGAAGGCCCGGGCCGAGGTGCGCGCGAACGGCGCCGAGACGCCGCCCGACTACCTGCGGGACGCCCACTACCCGGGCGCGGCCGAGCTCGGCCGCGGCGAGGGCTACCGCTACCCCCATGACGAGCCCGGCGGCGTCGGCGACCAGCCGCTGATGCCGGAGGGGCTGCGGGGCCGCCGCTTCTACGAGCCCATCGATCGCGGCTTCGAGGAGGAGCTGGGACGGCGGCTGGCGGCCTTGAGAAAAAAGTTGGACAAGTCGTAAAACAGAGGCGCAACTTCCGAGCCCCGCCGGGGTTTTCATGATCGGCATCCCAAGCTAAAGCCAGGGAGAGCCGACAACCCGGCCGGAGGCTCGGACTGGGGGCATCCGGTCGGACCTGTTGAAAACAGGGGGAACGAGGGCGTCGAGAGGACTGGGCTCGGCGCCCTCTCGTTATCTCGGAAGGCGAATGGGCCGATCGCTCCGATCGCCTATCGTGGACGCGTGGCTGAGCAGAAGCAGGAGAAGCTGCGGCTCGGGGGGATGGCCCTCCGCAACGGGCTGCTGATCCACGGGCCGACGCACTGGGCGGCGGCGGTGCGCGACAGGCACGGCGGGATCGAAGTCGCCTCCGAGCGCAAGCCGGAGCTGGCCCCGCAGCTCGTCGCCAAGACCCCCGGCCTGCGCGGGCCGATCAAACTCGCCGAGGCGATGCTGGTGCTGCCGCTGGTGAGGCGGCGGATGCCCGCGGCCCGGCTGCCGTTCGAGGACCCACGCGTCCTCATCGCCGCCGGAGCGACGATCGCCGTCACCTCGCTGTTGCGCAAGCGCACCCCCGCGAGCGCCATGCGGGAGGGCATCGTGCAGGCGATCGGCGTCGTGCCGGCTCTGGTGGCCCTGAGCGACCGCGACCTCGCCGCCTACCACGGCGCTGAGCACAAGACGATCGCCGCCTACGAACGCGACCTCGTCGACGACGTCGCCTCGGTTCCCAAAGAGCACGACCGCTGCGGCTCCAACCTGGTCGTGCCGATGATGCTGCTCTCCGCCGGCGGCACCGTCCTGCTCGAGCGACTGGTCGAGAGCCCCAGCAACGCTGCCCGCGCCGGCGTCGGCCTCGGCGGCGCCTCGCTGGCGGTCGAGATGTTCGCCTGGAGCGACCGCCACCACGGCGATCCCCTCGCCGAGGCCTTCCACACGCCGGGCCGTGAAATCCAGCGGCACTGGGCGACGCAGGAGCCGACGCCGGACCAGCTCGAGGTGGCGGTCGCGGCACTGGAGGAGATCCTCCGGGTTGAGGAGGGCAGCGCGCAAGGACAGGCCGAGAACGACCAGCCGCCGCCGGCCGCATAGACTTCGCGCCCTTGTTCGGAAGGATCGACCACATCGGAGTCGCCGTCGAGGACATCGACGCCGCGATCGAGCTCTACCGCGACAGCTTCGAGATGGAGCTCGCCCACCGCGAGAGCGTGGAGTCGCAGGGGGTCGAGGCGGTGCTGCTCGACGTCGGCGACGGGCACGTCGAGCTGCTGCGCCCGCTCGGTCCCGACACCCCCGTCGGCAAGTTCATGGCCAAGAACGGGGAAGGGCTGCACCACGTCGCCTACGCGGTCGACGACATCGACGCCGCCCTGGAGAAGATCGCCGCAGCGGGCCTGCAGCTGATCGACTCGAAGCCGCGGGTCGGCATCCGCGACAGCCGCGTCGCCTTCCTGCACCCGCGTTCGACCGGCGGCGTGCTGACCGAGATCGTCGAACCGGCGGGAGGACACTGATGGCTGACGCGCAGCGAGTCGAGATCGGCTTCGAGGGCGGCCAGGTGATCTCCACCCGCCTCTCCGACGAGGACCTCAAGGACCTGCGGGCGCGCCTCGAGCAGGGCGGCTGGCACGACCTCCACACCGAGGAGGGGACGGTCGCCCTCTACCTCGGCAAGGTCCAGTTCCTCCGCATCGAGTCGGGCGAGCACCGGGTCGGTTTCGGCTTGAACGGCTGAGGAGGAGCCGGGGAGGGGGTCCGGCGGACAACAGCGGGGAGCGTCCGGCGGACCCCCTCCCCGGCTCCTATCTGCCGAGCAGGCCGAGGACCCGGGAAGCTGAGTGCATTTTGAGGGCGGTTCTGGCGGCGTTGCCGCCGGGGCCGCCGTGGAGGCCGCCGCCGGGGTGGGCGGAGGAGGAGGCGAGGTAGAGGCCGCGGACCGGCGTCGTCGGCCGGCCGAGGCTGGGGTAGGGACGGAAGATCGCCTGCTGGTAGAGCTGGGCGGTGCCGCCGTTGATCGCGCCGCCGACGAGGTTGCGGTTGTGCTCTTCCAGGTAGAGGGGGGTCTGGACGTGGCGCTTGACGATCCGCGCGCGGAAGCCCGGGGCGAGGCGCTCGACCTCCTCCTCCATGCGGTCGGCGAAGACCTCGGCGTCGCTGCTCGCCCAATCGCCTGAGATCTCCCCCGCGGCGTCGCTGCTCGGGCCC
The DNA here is from genome assembly GCA_036280335.1 of Solirubrobacterales bacterium. Lineage (GTDB taxonomy): Bacteria > Actinomycetota > Thermoleophilia > Solirubrobacterales > 70-9 > VAYN01. The sequence continues at coordinate 7,368 of DASUQZ010000295.1, read as the reverse complement.
TGCGGCACGTGCGTGTACGCCCAGGCCGTCTCGGTCCCCTCCGGCGAGCGCGAGGGATCGACCATCGAGTACTGGCCGAGGACGAGGAAGGGCCGGGCGGGGATCTTCCGTTCGGCGAGCTGCACGGTCGCCTGGGTGAGGCCGTCCCACCCTTCGGCGACGTGGACGGTGCCGGCGCGGCGCGCGTCGGGGGCGCTCCAGGGGATCGGCTCGCGCAGGGCCCAGTTGACCTTGAAGGTGGAGTTGTCGTACTGGTAGCGGCGCAGGGCCTCGCGGACCCGCTCGGGCACCGCGTCCCGCGGCAGCATCTTCAGGAACAGCGCCGGCGCGCCGCAGTCGGCGAGGATCGCCCGCCGCGCCTCGAAGCGGCGGCCGTCGGCGGCGATCGCCGCCCGGGCCCGCCTGCCGCGCACCTCGATCCGCTCGATCGGCGTCTCGCAGAGGAGCTCGCCGCCCCGCTCGCGCAGCCGCTCGACCAGCGCCCGGGTGATTTCCCCGGCGCCCCCTTCGGGCACGGGGTAGCCGTGCTGCTGGCCGAGCCCGCAGAGCACCCAGCCGAACATCCCGCCGCCGGAGCTGTCGGGGGTGAGGTCGGCGTGGAGGGCGTTGCCGGCGATCAGCCATCCCGCCCCCTCGCCCTGGAACTCCTCCTCGGCCATCCGCCGCGCCGGCAGCAGCGAGAAGCGGGCGAAGTCGGCGAGCCCGCGCGGGCCGAGCGCGCTCAGCATCCCGGCCGCGGGGCGGATCGGCGGCAGCGGCGTCAGCAGCGCCCCGACCAGGTGCGGCCCGGCCCGGCGCCAGAGGTCGAAGAGCCGCCGCCAGGCCTCGCCGTCGCCGGGGGCGAAGGCGTCGAGCGAGGCGCAGGTCTCCTCGAGGTCCATCGAGAGGAGCGCGCAGCGCCCGTCGGGGTGAGGGTGGGCGACGACGCCGCGGGAGCTCAGCCAGTTGACGCCGTAGCGCTCCAGCTCGAGCGGGGCGATGTGGCGGGAGGCGAGGGTGAGGGGATAGAAGGCGCTGTAGAGGTCGTGGACGAAGCCCGGCTCGGTCACTTCGCCGCTGCGGACCGCGCCGCCCGGTTCGGGCTGCTCCTCGCAGACGACCACCTTCCAGCCGCGGTCGGCGAGGTGGTTGGCGGCGACCAGGCCGTTCGGCCCGGCGCCGATCACGACCGCGTCGGCCATCGTTCAGCCTCGCCCGAGCGTGCGCAGCATCCCGTCCCAGGCACCGAGCGCCTTGACCGCGACGCTCGGCCGCCCCCCGAAGCCGCCCTCGGTCTGGCCGGCGCCCTTGCCGCCGCTCAGCGCGCCCTCGCCGGCGGGGCGGTCGCCGGCGGTGTGCTCGAGCCGCGCCAGCGCCCGCATCGCCCGCTTGGCGAGCTCGCCGAAGTAGGAGTAGAAGAGGATCTGGGCGCGGGCCACGCCGCCGGCGGTGAGCTCGTCCCGCGGGTGCCGGACCACGTCGACGATCGCTTCCGCGACCGACTGCGGCGAGTAGACGGCGGGGTGGGGAGGTTCGGGGGGCAGCAGGCCGGTCGCGCTTTCGAGGTTGTTCCAGAGCGGCGTGTCGACGGCGCCGGGGTTGACCATCGAGAGGGTGACGGAGGAGCCGCTCTCCTCGAGCTCGATGCGGACCGTGTCCAGGAAGCCGACCAGGCCGTGCTTGGAGGTGGTGTAGGCGGACATGCCGGGCAGCGGCATCCGCGCCGCGATCGACCCGACCGCGACGATCGCGCCCCGCGAGCGCTCGAGATGCGGGAGCGCCGCCCGGATCGTGTTCACGGTGCCGCCGAGGACGGTCCCGACCGTCGCGTCGAAGTCCTCGGGCTCGGTCTCGGCGAAGCGGCCGAAGGCGATCGCCGCGGCGGAGGTGACGACGACGTCGAGGCCGCCCATCTGCTTCGCCGCTTCGTCCACCGCCGCGGACAGCGAGTCGCGATCGGTGACGTCGGCGGCGACGGTCAAGGCCTCGTGCCCCTCCTCGGCGAGCCTGCGCGTGGCCGCCGCCAGCCCGAGCTCGTTGCGCGCCAGCAGCGCTACCCGAGCCCCCTCGCGCGCCAGCGCCAGCGCGGTCGTCAGTCCGATGCCGCTGCTGCCGCCGGTGACGAGGACGCGCTGGCCGTCCAGCTCGCGCTCGGTGATCGGGTTCCCCTCGGAGGTGCCCTCCACCAGCCGTTTCAGCCGCGCCAGCGCCTCGGCGTTGCGGACCCGCAGGGCGCTGTCGGCGACGGGGTTGCCGACGACGAGCGAGGTGAGCCGGTCGCCGGGGGCCTCCTGCATCCGCACCTCGGTCCCGCCGGCGCGCTCGCGCAGGTCGAGCTCGATCGTCGCCGTCCCCAGCGGCCGGGCCTTCGCCTTGAGGACGAGCCGGCGGGGCGGGTCGACCTCGACGACCTCGCTGTAGTCCCTGATGTTGAGCGGCCCGGGCCCCACCTCGTGGTGGAAGCGCGAGCCGACCTCGGGGAAGCCCTCGTCGTACTCGCGGATCTCGGACGCGCCGACGACCCACCCCGGGTAGCAGTCGGGGTCGGAGAGGACGGCGAAGACCTCGTCGGGCGGGGCGTCGATGTGGACCCGGTTACGCGCCATCGCCCTCCTCCGCCAGCGCCATCACGCCGCCCCCGGCGCCGTCTCCGTCGCGAAAGAAGTCCCAGAGCTCGACCCGGTTGCCGGCCGGATCGAAGAAGTAGGCGGAGCGGTCGCCGCCGTCGTGCTCGACCGGTCCCTCGACGTCCACCCCCTGTTCGCGCAGCTCCCCGCTCAGCGCCTCGAGTCGATCGCCGCCGACCGAGAGGGCGAAGTGGACGTGGCGCCCGCCGCGGTCGGAGTACTCCTTCTCGCCCGGCGACCAGATCCCGAGCCGGCAGCTCCTTCCCGCCGCCAGCCAGACGCGGCCCTCTTCCTCGAGCAGCGGCTCCATTCCCAGCTGCCGGTAGAAGCGTTCGAGCCCGCGCACGTCGTCGGTCTCCAGGACCAGCTCGCAGATACCACCGAGGGCCATGCTCGGTGGCTTCCCGATTTACCCCCCGTTCATGCCCGGCGGGCGATGTAGACGGCCTTGGTGTGCTTGACCTCGTCCAGGGGTTGGTGGGGGACGGCGTCGTGGTGATGCCCGTACACGTCGAGGCACTCCAGCCCCGCCCGCTCCAGGGCCGCCAGCACCTCGGCTTCAGGGAAGTGGCGCTCGCGGTGGAGCTCCGGCGGAATCCCGGGACCGGCTGACTCGTCGATCGGCTCGACCTCGAAGCTGGCCTCGGCGATCGAGCCCGGCGGCGCTTCGGGATCCGTCAGCCCCTTCCAGATCAGCCGCCTGCCGTCGCGCTCCATCGTCACCTCTTCGGCGAAGAACGTCCGGTAGGACTCGAGCGTGTTGAGGTCGAACATCAGCAGCCCCCCCGGCCCGAGGTTGCTCCGCATCCCGGTCAGGGCCTGCTCCAGTTCCTCGCCGCCGAGCAGGTAGTTGACCGCGTCGTCGAGGCACCAGACGACGTCGAACTCACCGAAGACGGGCAGCTCCCGCATGTCGGCCACCGAGAGTTCCGCTTCCTCGCCGACCTTCTCGCGGGCGATCGCGACCATCGAGGGGGAGATGTCGCAGGCCGTCACCTCCCAGCCGCGCCGCAGCATCGGGAGGAAGCTCTTGCCGGTCCCGCAGGCCACGTCGAGCAGGCGCTGGCCGGCGATGCCGTGCTTCTCCAGCTTCGGCAGCAGCTCCCCCAGCCACAGCTCGTAGTTGTGGTGAGCGGTGAACTCGTCATAGACGGGAGCTATCGCCTCGTAGGCGATCTCCGCCCATTCCGGTCGTTTCTCCGCCCCCGCCCTGGCCACGACTTTCAGACCTGCGCAAGCTCCGGACAGTTTCACCGGTGGAGTTGAGTAATTCGGTGTAGGTTCGTTTGATCAACACTCCGATTGGGCATCGTCGCGGGAACGACGACGGCTGGGAGTGGGGTGAGGCACACAGGGTCTGTCTTCGAATGGCCTACCGCTACGCGAGCAATCCGAGCGAGGCCGAAGACATAGCTCAGGATGCCCTGCTCCGGGCCTGGCGTCGGCGCTCCACCCTGCGCGATCCCAGCAGCCGCAACCACTGGCTGGCGACGATCGTCCGCAACGAGGCCTTCCGGCAGCACGCGCGGGTCAGGCCAGATCCGACCTCCATGCTCGAGCTGCACGAGGGGGCCGAGGACGAGCGGGTGCTGGCGGCGGTGGAGCTGGCGGACCTGCACGCGGCGCTGGAGCGGCTCAGCGAGCGGGACCGCCGGCTGCTGGAGATGCGCTACGAGGAGGACCTGACGCAGGCGATGATCGCCCGCCGCCTCGGCATTCCGGAAGGGACGGTCAAGGTGAGGCTGCACCGCGCTCGCAACAAGCTGCGGATGCTGTACGCGGGGGCGAGCGCCGTCGGCTGAAGTTCGGACCGCTGTACAAGGCCGCGAACGGGTGCCGCGGCGAACATCTCTTCATGGAGATGGCAACGCGTCAGATCGTCGCCTTCGGGGGCGGCGGCTTCTCGATGGAGTCCGGGAACCCGCTCCTCGACGACTACGTGCTGGGCCTGACGCGGGCGGAGCGGCCGCGGGTCTGCTTCCTCCCCTCGGCCAGCGGCGACGCCGACCACTACATCGTCCGCTTCTACCGGGCCTTCTCCGCCCACCGCTGCGAGCCGAGCCACGTTTCCCTCTTCCGCCGCGAGCAGGGGCCGAGCGACCTGCGCCGGCACCTCCTCTCGCAGGACCTGATCTACGTCGGCGGCGGCAGCGTGGTCAGCCTGCTCGGCGTCTGGCGCGCGCACGGGATCGACTCGATCCTCCGCGAGGCCTGGGAAGCGGGCGTGATCCTCTGCGGCCTCTCGGCGGGATCGCTGTGCTGGTTCGCCGAGGCGGTGAGCGGCTTCCACGGCAGGCCGCGCCGGCTGCGCGGGCTGGGGCTGCTGCCGTTCAGCAACTGCGTCCACTACGAGCGCGGCGCGAAGCGCGGCGAGGCCTACCACGGGTTCCTGCGCGAAGGGATGCGCGGCGGGTACGCGGCCGAGGACGGCGCCGCCCTCCATTTCACCGGTGAGGAGCTGAGCCGGGTGGTGGCCTCGCGGCCGGAGGCGCGCGGCTACCGGCTCGACGCCGCCGGCTCGCGGGTGGTGGAGATGCGGATCGCGACCACCTACCTCGGCGACCGCGGGGCGGTCCCGGCCGCGCCCCTGCCGGAGGCGCTCTCGACCGCCCCCGCCGCCTGATGGTCGGCGAGCGCGCCGGGGCGGCGGCGACGCCGGTGCGGCGGATCCTCGCCCTGGGCGGCCACGAGTTCAGCTCCCGGCCGCCGGATCGGGCGGTTTGCGAGCTGCTGCTGCGGCTGGCGCGCGAGCGCGGCGGCGAGCGGCCGCGGATCTGCATCCTGCCGACCGCGAGCGGCGACACCTCCGACCAGATCGCCAGCTTCTACTCCTCCTTCGGCGAGCGCTCCTGCGAGCCCTCCGACGTCTCCCTCTTCCGGCTCGGCCGGCGGCCGCTGGCGCTGCGCGACCACCTCCTCGCCCAGGACCTGATCTACGTCGGCGGCGGCAGCATGGTCAACCTGCTGGCGGTCTGGGAGGCGCACGACATCGCCTCGATCCTCAGCCTCGCCTGGCGGCAGGGGGTCGTCCTCGCCGGCCAGAGCGCGGGGGCGATGTGCTGGTTCGAGGCCGGGATCACGAAGTCGTCGGGCAGGCCGCTCGCGGCCGCCGGGCTCGGCCTCCTCGGCGGCAGCCTCTGCGTCCACTACAACAACGAACCCGAGCGCCGCGCCGCCTACCTCGACGCGATCGGCGACGGGATGCCGGGCGGCTACGGCCTCGACGACTACGCGGGTCTGCTCTGGGAGGGCGAAGGGACCCCCTCCGCCCTTACCGCCCGCCGTGGCGCTCGCGCCTACCGGGTCAGCAATCGCGAGGGCGAGGTGGCCGAGTCGCCGTTGCCGGCGCGCTTCCTCCCGGCGCCGGCGCCCGCCGCCCTGCGCGAGGACATTGCCGAGTTCCGCCGCATCAAGACGATGCGCAAGCGCGCCGGCTGGCTCGGCTGAGCGGCACGAAGATTTCACTTTCCGCGCGCAACACGTAGGATGTTTTTGTCTACGGTCCTGTCATGGAGGCGCTGAAAGAAAAGCCGCGGCGACAGAGGGGGCGGATGAAGATGGACAACTGGAACGACGACCGGCTCGACGAACTGAGCCGGCGCATGGACGAGGGCTTCAAGGAGATCAACTCGAACATAAAAGAGGGCTTCGCGAGAGTCGACGAACGCTTCGAGAAGGTCGACGAACGGTTCGAGAAGGTCGACGAACGCTTCGAGAAAGTCGCCAGCCGCGAGAGTGTCGACAAGCTCGAAGCCAAGCTGGGCCGGTTCGAGGAGCGACTCGACCGGCTCTACTGGGCTTATGTCGCCCTGGCCGTGCTCCTGATTGCGAATGGAATCATCGACAACGCCTGAGGTCGCCCTCAGGCGTTGTCCCTACTCCCCGGCGGCCGGCGGCGCGGTCGGGTCTGAGCCCTCCTCGCCCAGTTTCTCCCGGGCGATGAAGTCCTCGGCCAGCAGCAGGTTGTCGCGCGAGCGCTCGACGACGTTGAGGAGGTCGCTCATCAGCGCCACCTCCTCGACCTGCTCCTTGACGAACCACTGCAGGAAGTGCTCGGCCCGGTAGTCCTTGATCTCACGGGCGAGTTCGAAGAGGGCGAAGATCTCGTCGCTGACCCGCTGCTCCTGCTCGAGCGCCATCCGCACCGGGGCGCTGCCGTCGGCGAAGCTGGTCTGCTGGGCGTTGATGTCCGGGATCCGCACCTCCTCGCCGACGTCGAGCAGGTACCGGATCATCATCATCGCGTGCTCGCGCTCCTCCAGCGCCTGGCGGTAGAAGAAGGCGGCGAGGCGGGGCAGGGTGGCGGTGTCGTAGTAGACCGCGGCGGCCACGTACTGCTGCGAGGCGGCGAACTCGTTGGCGATCTGCTTGTTGAGGGCGTCGGCGAAAGACTGGTCGGGCATCTCGGGCTCCTTGTCGCGGGCAGGCTCCCACCGTAGCCGAGCGCCCGGCGAACCGACAAATCGTCCCCGCATACCGGGGACGATTTGCAGTCAGAGCTTCCAGCGGAAGCCGATCTCCTCTATCGCCGGCTCCAGCGGACTGGTCGGCAGGCCCGGCTTCGTCGCCTTCGCCGGGTCGTTGTATCCGCTGGGGGCGACGTCGTTGGGCGTGTCGGGGTGGAAGATCGAGGCGAGGTACTGGATCTGGCCCCGGCCCTGTCCGAGCTCGGTCTGGCCGCCGCCGTAGGCACCGATCCCCCGCTCCTCGCAGTAGTCGTAGGCGGCGAAGAGGTTGCGGATCGACCCGAAGCGCGAGGGCT
>DASUQZ010000294.1:0-18502 GCA_036280335.1 Solirubrobacterales bacterium | reverse complement strand
GCGATGCGATCGCATTCAACCGCGGCGCCGAGCGCGCCCACCACGAGGATCGTGTCGGCGTCAACACTCTGATCCAGAAGATCGATGATGCCCGCAAGCTGCGTGGGCGCCTGCTGATCATTCTTTGCACCAACCGCTACTCGGCGCTCGACCCGGCCATCCTGCGCCGCACCAGCCTGATCGAAGAGTTCAGCCGTCCCAGCCCTTCCGAGCGATCTGAGCTCTTTCACCGAGATCTCGAGGGCCTAGGCATCGGCGAGGACATCATCGAGGAGTTGGTTCGGATCACCGGTGCCCATGACGGCCGGCCCGACTTCACCTTCTCCGACGTCCGCACGCGTCTTCTCCCGCATGCCGTCGCCCGTGCCTATCCCGAGCACGAGTTAAGAGCAGAGGATCTACTGGCGGCCGCCGCTGACATGGAGCCCTCTCCTGTCATGGTGGATTCCGAGGCCTGATGCCTGGCCTTCGCGTCCACCTCGCAGGCAGCGCGGCACCTGCCTGCGAGCCTCTCTTGCTTGCCTCGGCGCACACGTTCATGGCGGCGTTCTGTCGCCATCTGATCGACGACGGTGAGGGCATTCTTGTTGGCGCCGGAGGGGAGCCCCGCGGCGATGCAGGGCTACCGTGCATCTTCGATTGGACCGCTCTGGAGGTCATATCCACCGCCCCAACCCCTGGCACGTCCTGGTCGGCAACCCGATCAGGACGCTATGTCGCCGTGGGAAGCCAGCGAGGGATAGAGAAAATTCCCGAGGATCGTGCCCCTGTCTGGCGCGCCTGTAAGGGGCGTTCGGACTTCAAGCTTGACGTTACCCCTCCTCGTTGGCGGATGGCGGGCTTGATACGCGACCAGCAGCTCCTGCACGGCGACGTCCTTGTGACTCTTGGCGGCGGTGCTGGTGTAGAGCTGCTTGCTCACCAGTATCGCGAGGACGGCAAACCTGTCATACCGATTCATGTCGAAATCGGCAGCCTGAACAACGATGGCAACGGTGGCAGCCGCTACCTGCAAGAGCGGGCCCTCAACGAAATAGACACGTTCTTTCACCTCCGAGATGGTGCCGGCGACGCGGTCTCGCGTCTTTCAGATTTACGCCTTGAAGCCGATAGCGACCCTGAGCAACTGGCCGCCGCAACGGCGCGCCTGATTGCTGATCTACGCCCGCGCCCCGCCTTCTATGTGCGCCTTCTTGATCCAAGTCATAGTGAGTTCCACGCCGTGGAGAAATTCTTTCGAGAGGTTGTGGATCCCGTGATGCAGCGCAACGGATTCCGACCCCAGGAGATCGGGATGTACAAGCCCGAGGACACCTTCATGAATGTGGAAATCTTCAAGCTCCTTCATCGTGCTGCCCTCGTCGTCGTAGACCTCAGCGGGGTTCGGCCGAACTGCATGATGGAGCTGGGCTACGCGCTCGGCCGCCGCCGCCGATACCTGCTAAGCGCAATTAAAGGAACCCGTCTCCCTTTTGACCCGGACAAGATCCCTACCTATTTTTGGGATCCTGATCTCGACGCCGACTCCATGATTAGTCAGTACCAGGATCGTTTTGAGGTCTTCAGTGAGCCCCGGCCACTCGCCTTCTGATCCAGAATTTCTTTCTGGCGTTTAACTTGTGTGCCATCCCCTCCATGGGCAATCGCCCGCTTTCTTATGCGCTGGTCGCCTATAGCCGGGCCGAGCTGCTCTAGTCCGGAACCGAGCTGAGTGCTGATGAGATGGCGTCAGAAACCGAGCGGGCGCTTTGGCGTCCGCGTCTCGCGACGCGAGGTCAAGCGGCGAAAGCGCGCCGCGCGCCGTCTCGCTCTGCGGCTCTTCCGCGAAGAGACCGCATCGCAGGAAATTCGCACGCCGGCTCGGATGACCGACGCGCTGGTGCGGGCCATCCTCGTTGCGGGATCGCTCCGCCTGCGTGGGCTGTGGAGTCCCGAGCGAATCGCTCGGAAGGCGGCTAGGGCCTCGATCGATGCGGGGACCGGGGCCTACAGCAAAGTCGCGCAAGAGAGCGGCTCGCGCTGGGCGGCCAAGTCGAGGCGCGATCACGCTGAGTTCGCCACTCGTCTCGCCGAGCGCTGGGGAGAGGCGATTGAGATCTGCGAAATCGTCCGTCTCGTTGCCCTTGAAGCTGGGATCGAGTATCACGACGAACAGCGCCGTGAGATCAGCGTGCTGCACGAGGTGCTGGCGAAACTCCACGCCAGGGCCTGCCTAATCGCCAACGAGATAATCACCCTGATGCGGGCAGGCTTTGCCTCTGGCGCCCACGCCCGCTGGCGGGCGCTACATGAGGTGACGGTGATCGGCACCTTCATCGACGCAGGCGGAGAGGAGGTCGCTCGAAGGTTCCTCGACTACGAGCACGTCGAATCGCTGGCCGCGGCGCGCGATTATCAACGTAATGCCGAGGCGATCGGACACGAGCCTTACTCCGATGAGGAGATCGCGACGATGGAGGAGGCGGTTGCAGAGCTGTGCACAGTCCACGGGGCACTTTTTCGAAAGCGTTACGGGTGGGCGGCGGAGTATTTCGGCTGCGCCCCTGACTACCGCATGATCGAAGCGGCGACCGACCTCGCCCACTATCGCTCCTACTACCGAATGGCAAGTCACCCCATCCATGCTGGCCCGAAGGGCATCGCCTTCGATATTGGGCTTTTCGACCGGGGGCAGGTGATGCTCGCTGGACCTAGCAACGCCGGCTTCGCCGACCCCGGCCACGGGATGTGCCTCTCCCTCACCCAGATCACCGCAGTTTTCCTCAACCTCACGCCCTCTCCCTCGGGCTCGGTGAGTCTCCGCGTTCTACTCGAGCTAACGGACCAAGCCGGGGAGGCACTGCTTGCCGCGCACCAGCAGCTCAAGCTCGACGAGGCGGAACTCTCCGACGAGGGATGCAGGAGTAAGCCAGCCTGGTCGCTACTTTCCCGCCTTCACCGCAAGCGAAGCGGGATTTTGAGCGGAAATCGCCCTAATCCCCGCGATTCAGGCACAACTAGTGCCTGAAATAGGAGCAGATTCCGGAGGCGGTTGAAACGGCTTCAGAAAGGGAAGTTTGCGACGTGCAGGGACTTCTGCCGATGGAGCTAGGCAGATTCCAACCGTCGACCTCCTGGGTGCGATGCAAGTGTGCCTCTCAATAGGCTGGGCCGAACCTGAATAGACGGAAGGAGCATCGATGGATCCCGCGATTTCAAGCATTCTGGAGGCCGCGAGTGGAGGGCAAGTGGGCGGTGAAGGCCCTCCCGCATGGACCAACGTCCCCTTTGTCGATCCGCAGACGGGAGACTTCGGGGCAGCGATAATCGTCGGCAAGGCTGGCACCCTCTCGGTCTGGGCCGGAGGCGGCGCCTCTCCCAAGGAACTCGTCTTCGTCGAACAGGAGGGCGGCAATCAGCCTCGACCGATTCCTCTTGAAACCGATGTCACCTTTCGGGCGTCATTCGGCGACGCGATCGTGTACCTCTTCAAAAAGGGCGTGGACCCCGGATTCTTCAGGGTGAGCTGGGGGCTTCAGGGCAACGATCGCTCGGGTTGACCTGGGCGAAGCAACCTTGGGCTGCCGCTAGTCGCCTGCGGCCGCCTTTTCCTCGATCGGGACCGGGAAGAGGTCGAAGTCCCGGCCGAGCCGCAGTTGGCTGTAGCGCTTGGTCCAGTCGTCGTTGATCCGGTCGGATTGGCGCTTCATCCGCGGCTCGAACTCGAACCCGTCGGGCGGGGAGAGGTCGAGGCGCTCGAGCAGGTTCAGGGTGCTGGTCTCGTAGTCGGCGGCGAAGTTCTCGTAGAGGACGAGGATCGGCTTGATGCCGATGTGCTCGAAGAAGGCGTCCCAGGAGGCCTCTTCGACCATCAGCTGCTCCAGCAGGTGGTCGATCGCCCGGTAGTGGAAGCGCAGCTGCGGCCGGTGCTCCTCGAGGAAGCTCTGGTAGGCGGCGCCGTTGCCCTCGACCGAGACGGCCTCGGCGCCGGCGTGGTCTTCGCGCCAGGTCGCGGTCTGCACCGCCTTCCAGAGCGAGACCGCCTGCCGCACCTTGTTGGCGCGGACGACGCGGACGAAGGTGAGGTCGGGGAAGACGGTGGGGAGGAGCTCGGCCAGCGGCAGGTCCCGGTAGGCGGGGATGTTGCGCAGGAGGCTGACGAACTCGCCGAAGTAGCCCCACATCAGCTTCGCCCCGAAGACGCCGTTGTCGGTCGTCCCGGTCTCGAACGCCCACTGCAGGTAGCGGTCGTAGGCGGCGCGGCTCCAGAGCGGTGAGCGGGGCGGGGGATCGCTGCCGACGCTGCGCTCGCCGAGGTGGTCGCGGATCGACTGGTCCTCGACGCCGAGGAAGTATTCCTCGGGGCGGCGGGGGCGGCCGCTGTGGCGCAGGGCCTCGAAGTACTCCTCGGGGCGGCCGGCGACGCCGGTTTCCTCGAGAGCGTGGCAGACGAGGGTGCTGCCGCTGCGAGGGGTGGCGCAGACGAGATATGAGCGATCGGGTTTCATCTAATTTAGGTAGCCCCCATGGTCCCGCCCAACATCCTCTACATCCACTCCCACGACACCGGCCGCTACGTGCAGCCCTATGGCTTCCAGGTGCCGACGCCGAACATTCAGATGCTCGCCGACCAGGGGGTGCTGTTCCGCGAGGCCTTCTGCGCCGCGCCGACCTGCTCCGGCAGCCGCGCCAGCCTCCTCACCGGCCTCTACTGCCACAACAACGGCATGCTCGGCCTCGCCCACCGCGGCTGGAAGCTGAACGACTACCGCCAGCATTGGGTCCACACCCTGCGCGGAGTCGGCTACCGCTCGATCCTGATCGGCGAGCAGCACATCTCCCTCGACCCGGCGGTGATCGGCTACGACGAGATCGTCCCCGTCGACCAGAACCACGCCTCCTACGTGGCGCCGCTGACGATCAAGACGCTGCGCGAGGCGCCCGCCGAGCCCTGGTTCATGTCGGTCGGGTTCTTCGAGACCCACCGCGAATTCGCCGCCCCGACCTCGGTCCGCGACACGCTCTACTCGCAGCCGCCCGCCAACCTTCCCGACACCGTCGTCACCCGCCGGGACATGGCGGAGTTCAAGGCCAGCGCCCGCTCGCTCGACCAGGGGATCGGCGCCGTCCTGCACGCGCTGCACGACTACGGCCTGGTCGAGAACACCGTCGTCATCTGCACCACCGACCACGGCATCGCCTTCCCGGGCGCCAAGGCGACCCTCTTCGATCGCGGCACCGGCGTGATGATGATCGTCCGCGGCCCCGGCTTCCCTCCCGGCAAGGTCGTCGACGCGCCGGTCAGCCACCTCGACGTCTACCCGACCCTCTGCGACCTCTCCGGCGCCGAGCATCCGGCCTGGCTGCAGGGCACCTCGCTGATGCCGCTCGTGCGGGGGGAGGTCGAGAGCCTCCACGAGGCGATCTTCACCGAGACGACCTATCACGCCGCCTACCAGCCTCACCGGGCGATCCGGACGGATCGTTGGAAGTACATAAGGCGATTTGACGAATACCCGCATCCGGTGCTGGCTAACTGCGACGACAGCGACACCAAGGATCTGCTGGTCGAGGCGGGCTGGGGTGAAGAAGAGGTTGCCGAGGAGCAGCTCTACGACCTGGTGCTCGACCCCCAGGAGGGCCGAAACCTCGCCTACGAGCCCGCCAGGGCGGAGCTCGTGGCGGAGCTGCGGGAGCGGCTCGAGGCCTGGATGCGGGAGACCGACGACCCGCTGCTGGAGGGACCGGTGACGCCGCCGGAGGGAGCGATCGTCAACGAGCAGTGGCAGGTCTCACCCGACGATCCGGTGCGGATCGTCAAGGCCGACTCCACGGTCGCTCCATCCAGGTGAGGCAGGTCCAGCCCGGGATCGGCGCCCCGAGCGGGTCGCGGCTCTCGCCGTGGGCGAAGACCGAGAGGCCGCAGTTGTGGGAGCCGAGGTTCCAGAGCCCCGCCGCCATCGGCGCCTCGAAGCGCTCGCCGAGGACCGAGTCGAGCAGGAAGAAGCGGGTGAAGATGCCGTGGGTGACGAGCAGCGGCATCTCGCCGTCCTCGCCGGACTCCAGCTCCGCCTTCAGCTGCCGCACCCGGGCGACCGCCTGCTCGAACGTCTCGCCCGAGGTCAGCTCGCCGGTGTAGTCGATCTCCTCGGGGTCCAGCCCGAGCGCCTCGCCCACCGCCCGCGCCGTTTCCTGCGCCCGTCGCAGCGGGCTGCTCAGCAGCCGGGTGACGCCGAGCTCGCGGAGGCCGGCGCCGGCGGCGTGGGCCTGCTCGACGCCCTTCTCGGTCAGCCGGTCGCTGTCGGAATGCGCCGCCGGCTCGCCGCTGCGGGCGGCGTTGTGGACCGACTCGCCGTGGCGGAGGAAGAGCGCCCGCATCAGTCTGCGGCGGGGGCGGCGCCGGCGACGACGTCGACGAAGTTCTCCAGGTGCTTGGTCGTCCAGCACTCGAAGGCGCCGTCGCAGTGGCGCTCGTAGGCGGCCATCACCGAGTCGCCGTAGTTCCAGTAGAGCTTCGGCTCGGGGTTGAGCCAGAAGAGCCGGCCGGCGCGCTCGGCGATCTGGGCGAAGACCTCGGCGTGCGGCTCGCGGCCGTTGGTGCGGGCGTCGCCGAGGACGATCACGGTGGAGCGCGGGTCGAGGTCTTCGGAGATCTCGGTCAGGAACTCGAGCCAGACCCGGCCGTAGTCGGTGTAGCCGGAGATGTCGGCGACGCCGCCCTCGCTGGAGATCTTCTGGGCGATGACGGCGAAGTCGCGCTCGTGCTCGAAGACGTCGGTCACCTCGGAGATCCGCTCGATGAAGACGAAGCTGCGCAGCTTGCGGAACGAGTCGTGGAGGGCGTGGAGGACCGAGAGGAAGAAGACGCTGGCCGAGGTGACCGAGGTGGAGACGTCGCAGAGGACGTAGATCTCCGGCCGCCGCGGCCGCTTCGGCCGGTAGCGCAGCCGCAGCGGCACGCCGCCGGTCTCCAGCGAGGCGCGCATCGTCCGCCGCACGTCGACCGTCTGCCCCTTCTTGCGGCCGCGCTGCTCGTGGCCGAGGGTGGCGAGGCGCCGCTTCATCTGCGAGACGGCGCGGTGCACGGCGGCGAGGTCCTGGGTCGGGCTGGTCGGCAGCGCCCGGTCCAGCTCGGCCAGGGGCCGGGCCGGGGGAAGCGTCTCGGTGCGCTCGATCAGGTCGCGCTCGAGCTCGCGCCGCAGGTGGCGCTCAAAGCCGGTCAGCTGGTCGCGGTCGATCGGCGGCCGCTCGCTGCCGTCCTCGGCCGGCGGCTGGGTCCCGGCGGTGAGGCCGAGGGTGCGGCGGATGCGCTGCACGTCGACCCCCACCACGCCCGAGCCCTCGGCGCGGCCGAAGGCGGCGATCGCCAGCCGCGCCAGGTCCCGCATCGTGTCCTCGTCCCCGGCCGCCATCGCCTCGCGGATCGCCTCGCTGAGCTCGTCCATGTCGAAGCGCTCGCCTTCTCCGGCGGGCGGGCCGCCCTCGGCGTGCTCGGTGACGCCGCGCTGCACCGCCTCCGCCTCGGCGGTGCGGAAGAAGTAGCGGTCGAAGAGCAGCTCGAAGACGCGGCGGTCGTCCTGGGACTTGGCGATCGTCGTCGCCAGCGCCTCGCGGAAGTCGGCGCGGGAGGTCCAGTCGACGTGGCCGAGGGCGGCGAAGGCGTCGAGCAGCTCCGAGGTCCCGACCGCGACCCCCTCGCCGCGCAGCTCCTCGCAGAAGCCGAGCAGCTTCGCCGCCATCCCCGGCGGCCCGGCGTCAGCCTTCGGTCCGTAGGGGGTCGGCAAGTTTCACCCCGACGCGCTCGGCGACCAAGTCGATGTCGGTGCGGTGCTTGACGATGATCGACATCGACCGGGTGAAGGTCTCCTGGTCGATGTCCTCGGCGCCCATCAGCAGCAGGGTGCGCGCCCAGTCGATCGACTCGGCGATCGAGGGCGGCTTCTTCAGGTCCAGCGAGCGGACCATCCGGATCACCTCGACCAGCTTGCGCGCCAGCGTCTCGGAGATCTCCGGCGTGTGGAGGCGGACGATCTCCATCTCGCGCTCGATGTCCGGATAGTCGAGCCAGAGGTAGAGGCAGCGCCGCTTCAGCGCCTCGGTCAGCTCGCGCGAGTCGTTGGAGGTGAGGACGACGATCGGCATCGTCGTCGCCTCGATTCGCCCCAGCTCCGGGATCGTGATCTGGAAGTCGGAGAGGAGCTCGAGCAGCATCGCCTCGAACTCCTGGTCGGTCTTGTCGATCTCGTCGATCAGCAGCACCACCGGCTCGGGGCTGGCGATCGCCTGCATCAGCGGCCGCTCGAGCAGGAACTCGGCGCTGAAGATGTCGTCCTGGACGTCGCTCCAGCCGGCCTCGCCGCCGGCCTGGATCCGCAGCAGCTGCTTGCGGTAGTTCCACTCGTACATAGCCTTCGCCTCGTCGAGGCCCTCGTAGCACTGCAGGCGCACCAGCTCGCGCCCCGTCGCGCGCGAGAGCGCCTTGGCCAGCTCGGTCTTGCCGACGCCGGCCGGGCCCTCGACCAGGACCGGCTTGCCGAGCTTCTGGGCGAGGAAGGAGACCAGCGCCGCCGGCTCGTCGGCGAGGTAGCCGACGTCGGCCAGGGACTGCTTCACCTCTGCGACGGAGCCGTCTGCCATGGCCGCCGATGATAATCCCGGCCAGTGCTCGACCTCGCACTGCCGCTCGCCGAGCTGCTCCCGCGCAGCCCAACCCCTTACATCGCCCTGATGCTGGCGGGGTTTGTCGTCGGCATCCTCGGCCACCTCACCCGCGCCCGCTGGCTGGTCGCCGCCGGCGTGATCCTGATCTTCCTCGGGGCGCTGCTCTTCCCCTTCGTCGCCAACGTGACGACCGAGGACCGCCCGCCGCCGATCGAGGAATCGCGCGGCGACTCCGGCGAATGAATCCGGGTAGGAACTGAGCCATGGGGCGACTCGACGAAGTCGATCTGACTCTCCGCCTCGATCGCGAGGAGGAAGGGCGGGAGCTGAAGCGGGCGGGCAAGCGCCTCGCGCACCTGCGGCTGACTCTGGGCGGGCTGATCGGCGACTGTCGCCTCGGGCCGCCGCTGGTCGTCGTCTTCGAGGGCTGGGACGCCTCCGGCAAGGGCGGGGCGATCAAGCGGCTGGTGGCGCCGCTGGACCCCCGGCACGTGCGCGTCTCCCAGTTCGCCGCCCCGACGGCGGACGAGAAGCGCCACCACTTCCTCGGCCGCTTCTGGCCGGCGCTGCCGGGCTGGGGCGGGATGACCGTCTTCGACCGCTCCTGGTACGGCCGCGTGCTGGTCGAGCGGGTCGAGGGGCTCGCGACCGAGGAGCAGTGGCAGCGGGCCTACGAGGAGATAAACGCCTTCGAGAAGACCCTCGCCGACGAGGGGTCGATCATCGTCAAGCTCTGGCTGCACACCTCCCCGGAGGAGCAGCTGAAGCGCTTCGAAGCTCGCGCGAACGACCCGCTGAAGTCGTGGAAGCTGACCGACGAGGACTGGCGCAACCGCGAGAAACGCCCGCAATACGAAGCGGCGGTCGAGGAGATGCTCGAGAAGACCGACCGGGAGAACGCCCGCTGGCACGTGATCTCCGGCGAGTCCAAGCGCTACGGCCGCGTCGCGGTGATGCGGGTCGTAATCGAGGAAATCGAAGCCGGGATGCGGCGCTGTGGACAGCAACCGCCGCCGCCTCCCTAGAATCCGCCCGGACCTGTTCTCCGATTACGAGGAGCCCCTCTCTTGAGCCGTATCCGAATCTTCGCGCTGTTCGCGATCCTGGCCGCGCTGATGACCACGTTCGCCGCCTGCGGCGGTGGCGACGACGACGGCGGCGGCAGCGGCAACGAGGACCCGCAGCAGGTCGTCGAAAGCGCCAGCCTCAAAGGCCTGAAAAGCGCCGAGCTCGACATGTCGCTGCACGTGGAGGCAAAAGGCGAAGAAGGCGGTGAAGTCGACATCACCCTCTCCGGCCCCTTCGAAGAAATGGGCAAAGGCGAACTGCCCCAGGCCGACATGACCCTGGCGCTCGACGGCTCCTCCCAGGGCGAAGACATCAACTTCGAAGGCGGCATCACCCTGCTCACCGATCGCGGCTTCGTCGACTACGAAGGGACCGCCTACGAAGTCGACCCGACCACCTTCGGGTTCCTCAGGTCGGCTCTCGAACAGGCTCAGCAGCAGCAGGGTGGGGAAGAAGACATCACCGCCTGCCAGAAAGCGGCGGAAGGGATCAAGTTCAGCCAGTTCGCCGACAACCTCGAAAGCGAAGGCGGCGCCGACGTCGAGGGCACCTCGACGACCAAGGTCAGCGGCGACCTCAGCGTCTCCGGGGCGATCGACGCGCTGATCAAGCTGACCGAAAACCCCGCCTGCGCCTCGCAGCTGGAAACGGCCGGGCCGCTGCCGCTGAGCGAACTCGAAGAAGCGAAAGGCCAACTCTCGAAAGCGATCGAGAAAGCCCATGTCGAGCTCTACGTGGGCGAGGACGACATCGTCCGCAAGATGGCGGCGGAACTGGTGATCGCACCGCCCGGAGCCGCCGACGAAAAAGTCGAGCTGGAGATGGAAATCACCCTCAGCGGCGTCAACGAGGAGCAGAGCTTCGAGGCGCCTTCCGACGCGAAACCGCTCGAAGGCCTCTACAAAGAGCTCGGCGTCAACCCGCTCGAACTGCTGGAAGCGACCGAAGGCGAAGGGCTGGAAGGCCTGCTGGAAGGGATCATCGGCGGCGCATCGAGCGGCGGCTCGTCTGGCGGCGGGTCGTCCTCGGGCGGGTCCGGCGATCTCGGCACCAGCGGTGCCCGGTGCCTGCAGGAAGCCGAATCCCAGGCGGAACTGCAGGAATGCGCGAAGCTGCTCGAATAGGGAGCAGCTTCCGCTGAGCTGAGGAAACCGCCGACCCTGTGAGCTCGCACGCCCCACGGCTGAACGCGTCGTTCTTCCGGTCGGCCCACGGCTGGCCGTACCTGCTGACGCCGCTGATCCCGGTGGCGGTCGTCCTCGAGCTGACCCACGCCTCCGCGACGGTCATCTTCGCCATCTCGGCGCTGGGGATAATCCCGACGGCGGCGTTGATGGGGCGGGCCACCGAGGAGCTCGCCGCCAAATCGGGCCCCGGCATCGGCGGCTTCCTCAACGTCACCTTCGGCAACGCGCCGGAGCTGATCATCGCCCTCTTCGCGCTCGGCGCGGGGCTGCAGGAGGTCGTCAAGGCCTCGATCGTCGGCTCGATCCTCGGCAACATGCTGCTGGTCCTCGGCGCGGCGATGTTCGTCGGCGGCCTGCGCCGCGACAAGCAGACGTTCAACCGGACCACCGCGAGCGTGCAGACGACGATGCTGCTGCTGGCCGGCGGCGCCCTGCTGATGCCGGCGATCTTCGAGCTGGTCCAGGGACAGGGGCTGCCGGGCATCGACGCCGAGTCGATCGACTACGACAGCACCGTCGAGCACCTCTCGCTGGCGACCGCGATCGTCCTCATGGTCACCTACGTGCTCGGGCTCGTCTTCTCGATGAAGACGCATCGGGCGCTCTTCAACCCGCCGTACGAGGAGGAAGAGACCTGGGGTTGGTCGATCCGCACCTCGGTGATCGCGCTGGCGGTGGCCGGCCTGCTGGTCGGGCTGATGTCGGAGGTCCTGGTCGGCTCGATCAGCGAGGCGTCCGAGTCGATCGGCCTCTCCGAGTTCTTCGTCGGCGTGATCGTGGTGGCGATCGTCGGCAACGCCGCCGAGCACTGGGTGGCCGTCCTGGTGGCGGCGAAAAACAAGATGGACCTGGCGGTCAACATCTCGATCGGCTCCAGCGCTCAGATCGCCCTCTTCGTGGCGCCGATCCTCGTGATCGCCTCGTTCCTGATCGGCGATCACCCGATGCCGCTGGTCTTCAACGGCTTCGAGCTCGGGGCGATCGTGCTGGCGATCCTGGTCGCCCACCAGGTGACCAGCGACGGGGAGTCGAACTGGTTCGAGGGTGCGCAGCTGCTCGGGCTCTACCTGCTCCTCGGCCTCGCCTTCTACTTCGCCTGAGATGGCCCGCCTATAGCCTGCGCCGATGGAAGCGCTCCTACTCATCTTCAGCTTCGCCATCGTCCTCGCCGGCGCCCTGCTGTTCACCAACGCGGTGGAGTGGATCGGCCACAAGCTGAACCTCGGCGAGGGGGCGGTGGGCAGCATCCTCGCCGCGGTCGGCACGGCGATGCCGGAGACGCTGATCGCGATCGTCGCCCTGCTCAGCGCCTCGGAGGGGTCCGAAGACGTGGCGATCGGGGCGATCGTCGGCGCACCCTTCCTGCTCGCCACCCTGGCGATGGGCCTGGTGGGTCTCTATGCCTACCTCTACCGCGAAAAGCGCGCCCAGGGGGTCGAGCTGAACGCCCACAAGCCGACGCTCGAGCGCGACCTGCTCTTCTTCCTCGTCCTCTTCGCGATCGGCGGCCTGCTCGCCTGGGGCCCGCCGGAGCCCGTGCGGATCGTCGTCGGGATCGCCTTCGTCGTCGCCTACTTCCTCTACATCGCGCTGACCCTGCGCGAGGGCGGCGAGGTGCAGGACGAAGAGACGCTCAACCCGCTGATCTTCGAGCGGCGGGTCGAGTTCCGCGAAGACCCGGCGCTGGTCCTCTGCATCATCCAGCTCCTGGTCGGGCTGGGCGCGATGGTCGGCGGCGCGCACCTCTTCGTCGAGGAGCTGCTCCACATCGCCGAGAGCATCGGGGTCGAGGCGCTGGTGCTGGCGCTGATCCTGGCCCCGCTGGCGACCGAGCTCCCGGAGAAGGTGAACAGCTTCTTCTGGGTGCGGGAAGGGAAGGACTCCCTCGCCCTCGGCAACATCACCGGCGCGATGGTGTTCCAGTCGATGGTCCCGGTCGGGATCGGCCTGATCTTCACCGACTGGGAGCTGACCTGGACCGCGATCCTCTCGATCGGGCTCGGGGTCGCCGGCGGCCTGCTCGCTTACGAGAGCCTGCACGTCTCGGGGCGGTTCAAGCTGCCCGCCGTGATCGGCTGGTTCGTGCTCTACGCCAGCTTCATCGCGGCAGTCGCCGTCAGCGCCTGATCAGGCAGCGGCCAGCTCGCCCAGCGCCTCGAGCACGAGTTCGTCGTGCTTTTTGGGCTGGACCTTGGGGAAGACCTTGGCGACCTTGCCCTTCGGGTCGACGATGAAGGTCGCCCGCTGCACCCCCATGTACTTGCGCCCGTACATCGACTTCTCGACCCAGGTGCCGTACTTCTCGGCGACCGAGTGGTCGGCGTCGGCGAGGAGGGTGAAGTCGAGGTCGTATTTGCCGGCGAACTTGCCGATGTCCTTCACCTCGTCCGGCGAGATCCCGATCACCCGCGCCCCCGCGGCGGCGTAGTCGGCGCGGCGGTCGCGGACGCCGCAGGCCTGGGTGGTGCATCCGGAGGTACCCGCCTTGGGGTAGAAGTAGAGGACCACCGTCTCGCCGCGCAGGTCGGAGAGCTTCACCTCGTCGCCGTTCTGATCCGGCAGGGCGAAGTCGGGTGCCTTGTCCCCCTCGGAGAGCACCGCTACTCCTCGGGCTCCTCGGCCGGCTGCGGCCGTTCCTCTTCTTCTTCGAAGTCGTCTTCGCTCTCTTCGAGCTCGCCGCCGACGAGGGCGGGGCCGGCCCCGACGCTCGCCTCGAAGCTCTCCAGGGCGCGGTCGCGCCCGTCTTCGTCGACCGGGACGTCGTCGGAGACGCGAACCCAGTCGGCGCCTTCGTAGCCCTCGAGGTTGTTGAAGACCTCCTGGTCGATCGAGGCGGAGTCGTCGACGATCACGACCACCTCGCTCTGGGGATTGAAGTAGGTCCCCGGCTGGTTGAGCATCTCCTCGACCTCGTAGACGTTGTCGCCGGCCGCCATCAACTCGATCCTATGAGATCGGCCAGTTGCCTTTGCGTCTCCGCATCCACGTCGAGCGGCTCCAGGCCCTGTCGCAGTCGCCGTTCGTTGCGGGCGACGACGAGCTGGCGCACCTCGGCGCGGAGCTCCTCGTTCATCGCGTCCTCTCCCCGCGGGCGCTCGGCGGCGCCGAGCAGCCGCCGCGCCTCCGCCTCGACGTCGAGCGGCGCTTCGCCGCGCTGCCGCCGCCGCTCCGATTTCGCCTCCAGCATCTGCCGCACCTCGGCCGCCTGCACGGCGGGATCGACCGGGGGAGAGGGGGCACCGGGACGGGCTCGCGGCGGCGCCTCGACGTCGATCGAGAACGGTCCCTGCCCGAAGGAGCGCCAGGACTGCGCGGAGCGGTGGAAGAGGTAGCCGGCGATCGGGGCGGCGATGCCCGAGATCGCCAGCAGCACCGCGCCCTTCTCGGTGGCCGTCATCGCCAGTGCGAAATCCACTCGGCCAAGGGTAAACGGGCCTGATTCCCCGGCTGGTCCGCTAACCTTGAGGGCCGGTTGACTGACCAGTCAATCGGTGGAACGTCAGCCCTGCCGGCGGCGCTCCCGCAGACTTCAGAAGAACCGCGAAGAAAAGGAGCACCGACCGGTGGTCGACTTCACCCTTACCGACGAGCAGAAGGACCTGCGCGAGCTGGCTCACAGCTTCGCCGAGAAAGAGATGCGCAAGGTCGCCTGGGAGTACGACAAAGACGGCACCTGGCCGCAGGACATCATCGACAAGGCTTGGGAGGTCGGGTTGATGAACACCCACATCCCCGAGGCCTACGGCGGTCCCGGCCTCGACTACCTCTCCGGCTGCCTGATCGAGGAGGAGGTCGGCTGGGGCTGCTCCGGGATCGGCACCTCGCTGATGGCCAACGGCCTCGCCTCGGCACCGGTCACCCTCGGCGGCTCCGAGGAGACCAAGAAGAAGTACCTCGGGATGCTCTGCGAGGAGCCGAAGCTGGCCTCCTTCTGCCTGACCGAGCCCGACGCCGGCTCCGACGTCTCCGGGATGAAGACCCGTGCCGTCAAGAAGGGCGACAAGTACGTCATCAGCGGCTCCAAGTGCTTCATCACCAACGGCAGCTACGCCGACTGGTTCACCGTCTACGCCAAGACCGACCCTGAGGCCGGTCATCGCGGCATCAGCGCCTTCGTCGTCGACGCCAACTCCCCCGGGGTGACCGTCGACAAGAAGGAGGACAAGATGGGGCAGCGGGCCTCCAACACCGCGACCATCTCCTTCGACGAAGTCGAGGTCCCGGCCGAGAACCTGCTGGCCGAGGAAAACAAGGGCTTCAAACTGGCGATGATGACCCTCGACCGCACCCGTCCGGGTGTCTCGGCGATGGCCGTCGGGATCGGCCGCGCCGCGCTCGAGTACGCGACCGAGTACTCCAAAGAAAGGGTCCAGTTCGGCGTCCCGATCGCGATGCACCAGGCGATCCAGTTCATGATCGCCGACATGGCGACCAAGGTCGAGGCCGCCCGCCTGCTGGTCTGGAACTCAGCGGTCCTGCTCGACCAGGGCATCCGCAACAGCAAGGTCTCCTCGATGGCGAAGCGCTTCGCCGCCGACTCGGCGATGGAGATCACCACCGACGCCGTCCAGGTCTACGGCGGCTACGGCTTCATCAAGGAGTACCCGGTGGAGAAACTGATGCGCGACGCGAAGATCATGCAGCTCTACGAGGGGACCAGCCAGATCCAGCGCCTGGTCATCGCCAAAGAAGTGCTGATCCCGCGCCAGGCCGAAAACGCCTCGGCCCCCGACGCCGCCGCCAAGGCCTCCGAGGACAGCCAGTCCCAGCAGGCCGCCGCCACGGTCTAGCAAGCAGCACAACGAGGTTCCAAAGCCGCCGGCCCCAGAGCCGGCGGCTTTTTTCGTGCCGCAGAACCCCGAAGGGACGAAGCGCAGGGGGGAGAATCCGGGTCCGCCGGACCTTTGACTCGGTATGCGAGTCAAAGGTCCGGCGGACCCAACTGGTGCACATAGGGCGCTTGCGGACCTTGCCGAGCGGCAGTACGGGGTGGTGTCGCTCGGGCAGCTGACCGGACCGCTCGGCTACTCCCGTAGCGCTGTGACCCGCGCGGTCAGCGCTGGACGCCTGCACCGCCTCCATCGCGGTGTCTTTGCCGTTGGGCACAGGCTCATCCCGCCGCATGGCGAATGCTTGGCGGCTGTTCTCGCCGCCGGCCCGAGGTCGCTTCTCAGCCACCTCTCGGCAGCCTGGCTATGGGGGATCTCGAGTGCTTCGCCTGCCCCTTTCTCAGTGACGACGCCGATCCACCGAAAGCCGCGGCCACCGATTCGTCTGCACGAGGCGCGCGCTCTGACTGGCGAGGACCGGGTCCTGAAGGACGGCATCCCGGTTACGTCGCTTGCTCGGACGCTCCTGGACGTGGCCGCTGCGGTTCGCTTCGACAGGCTGGAGCGGATGGTCGAGCGCTCCGAAGAGCTCGGCCTATTCGACCTGCGGGCGGTGGAGGACCTCCTCGCGCGCACCGTCGGCCACCACGGACACGGGCGGCTGCGCGAGGCGATCGCGCTCTACAAGCCCTCGAGCTTCACGCGCTCCGGGTTGGAGCGACGGTTCCTGGAGCTCTGCGTCGAAGCGGGGCTGCCGCAGCCGCGGACGAACTACGTCGAGCACGGGTTCGAGCTGGACTGCTACTGGCCCGAGCACCGCTTCGCGGTGGAACTCGACCTGTTCGAGACGCATGGGACGCGGGCGGCCTTCGAGCGGGATCGGCAGCGGCAGGAGGACCTGTTCCTGCTCGGGATCGGAATGACGAGGGTCACCGGACCGCGGCTGCAACGCGAACCGGAAGAGGTGATCCGCCGGATCGCCCGGCTGCTCGCGCAGCGGCGTTAGCGCGCCGGCGCCGCGTCGCGCTTCTTCGACGCCTTGAGGCGCTTGGTCTTGTCGAGCTCGACCTTGCGGAGGCGGATCTCCTCGGGCGTGATTTCCACGCACTCGTCCTCGCGGACGAACTCGAGGGAGGCTTCCAGCGAAAGCCGCGTCGGCGGCGCCAGGCGGACGAGGACGTCGGCGCTGGCGGCGCGCATGTTGGTCTGCTGTTTGGCCTTGGTCGGGTTGACGTCGAGGTCGTCGGAGCGGGAGTTCTCGCCGACGATCATCCCTTCGTAGACCTCCTCGCCGGAGCCGACGAAGAGCCTGCCCCGCTCCTGCAGGTTCAGCAGCGAGTAGCTGGCGGTCTGACCGCGCCGGTCGGCGACCAGGGACCCCGACTGACGGGTGCGCAGCTCCCCGGCCCACGGCTCCCAGCGATCGAAGACGTGGTGCAGGAGGCCGCTGCCCCGGGTGACGGTGAGGAACTCGGTCCGGAAGCCGATCAGGCCGCGGGCCGGCACCAGGTACTCCATCCGCACCCAGCCGGTCGAGTGGTTGACCATCTGCTCGAGCCGCCCCTTGCGGCCGGCCAGCATCTGGGTGACGTCGCCGACGTGCTCCTCGGGCACGTCGATCGCCAGGCGCTCGACCGGCTCGTGGATCTGGCCTTCGATCTCCCGCGTAACCACCTGCGGCTGCCCCGCGGTCAGCTCGTAGCCCTCGCGCCGCATCATCTCCAGCAGCACGACCAGCTGCAGCTCGCCGCGGCCCTGCACCTCCCAGGCGTCCGGCCGTTCGGTGTCCTTCACCCGCAGCGAGACGTTCCCGACCAGCTCGGCGTCGAGCCGCGAGCGGATCTGGCGCGCGGTCAGCTTGTCGCCGCCCTGCGTGCCGGCCAGCGGCGAGGTGTTGATCCCGACCACCACCGAGAGCGAGGGCTCGTCGACGGTGATCACCGGCAGCGGCCGCGGGTTCTCCGCGTCGGCCAGGGTCTCCCCGATCGTCACCTCTTCGATCCCGGCGACGGCGATGATTTCGCCCGGCCCGGCCTCCGCGGCGGAGACGCGCTCCAGCCCCTCGGTCACGTAGAGCTCCGA
The DNA here is from genome assembly GCA_036280335.1 of Solirubrobacterales bacterium. GTDB lineage: Bacteria > Actinomycetota > Thermoleophilia > Solirubrobacterales > 70-9 > VAYN01. The sequence continues at coordinate 696 of DASUQZ010000294.1, read as the reverse complement.
GACCGCCGCCCGCTCGACGCTGCCGTCGGCCCGGCACCAGGCGATCTGCTGCCCGGAGCGGATCGTCCCCTGGTGGACCCGGCAGATCGCCAGCCGCCCCACATAGGGGGAGGCGTCGAGGTTCGTGACGTGCGCCTGCAGCGGCGCCTCCGGGTCGTACTGCGGCGCCGGGATCTTCTCCAGCATCAGGTCGAGCAGGGGGGAGAGGTCGCTCCCCTCGACCCCCTCCTCCAGCGATGCCCAGCCCGCTTTGGCGTTGGTGTAGACGATCGGGAAGTCGATCTGGTCGGAGTCGGCGTCGAGGTCGATGAAGAGCTCGTAGACCTCGTCGACCACCTCGGCGATCCGCGCATCCGGCCGGTCGACCTTGTTGACGACGAGGATGATCGGCAGCTTGCGCTCCAGCGCCTTGCGCAGGACGAAGCGCGTCTGCGGCAGCGGTCCCTCGGAGGCGTCGACCAGCAGCAGCGCCCCGTCGACCATCGTCAGCGCCCGCTCGACCTCGCCGCCGAAGTCGGCGTGGCCCGGGGTGTCGACGATGTTCAGCTTCACGCCCTCGTGGCGCACCGCCGTGTTCTTGGCGAGGATGGTGATGCCCTTCTCGCGCTCCAGGTCCATCGAGTCCATCACCCGCTCGGCGACCTCCTGGCCCTTGCGGAAGGTCCCGGTCTGCCACAGCATCGCGTCGACCAGGGT
>DASUQZ010000293.1:0-5482 GCA_036280335.1 Solirubrobacterales bacterium | reverse complement strand
GTGGGGGGCGCCGATGCGGGCGCAGGCGAGCATCGCGACGACGACCTCGGGGATCATCGGCAGGTAGATCCCGACCACGTCGCCCTTCTCGACGCCGAGGTCCTTGAGCGCGTTGGCGAAGCGCTGGACGTCGCGGTGCAGGTCGGCGTAGGTGACGTCGCGCTCCTCCCCCTCCTCGCCGCGCCAGTGGAAGGCGACGCGGTCGCCGTTGCCGGCGGCGACATGGCGGTCGAGGCACTGGGCCGAGGCGTTGAGCCGCCCGTCGGCGAACCACTTGTAGAAGGGCGGGTTCGAGTCGTCTAGTCCCTCGCTGGGCTCGACGTCCCAGTCGAGGAGCTCCACCGCCTGGCGGGTCCACCAGCCCTCCGGGTCGGCGGCCGCCTCCTCGTAGATCGACGGGTCGCTCCAGAGCGCATTCGCGCGGAACTCGGCCGGCGGCTCGAACCGCTCGATCCCCAGCATCTCCTCCAGCTGCTGCTCAAGATCCATCGCGCAAACTTACCCCAGCCGCGTCGTTTCCACCCTTATGGCCCTATAGGAACACAAAGGGTGGAAACGATCAGGGGCACCCTCAGAGGCCGGCGGGGTGGCGGGCGATGAAGCCTTCGGGCGAGTTCGGCCAGGGCTTGTGCCAGCGCGGGCCGGCGCCGCCGCTGGTGTCGAAGGCGAGGCCGGCGACGACCATCCAGGCGTGGCCGGAGTTGCCGTAGACGGTGATCCAGCGGCCCGGGCCGGGTTCGCCCCAGGTCGTCAGACCGGTCGAGTCGAGCGGGCTGTCGAGCAGGCCGCCGCCGTGGAGGGCGTAGCTGAGCGCCCCGGAGCAGTCGTAGCCGGACGATTCGAAGGAGCCGTGGCCGCCGCCCCAGAGGTAGGGCAGGTCGGCGATCGCGTTGGCGGCGGCGATCACTTCCTTGACCGCCTGCGGTGCCGAGGCCGGCGCGCTGGCTTCGCTTGCGCTGATCAGCTCGGCTTCCTGGCCGGGATTGAGCGGCGCCGGCATCAGGCCTTCGGTCGCGTCGCCGCCTTCGGAGGCGATCTGTTCGGAGATCGAGGCGAGGTTGTCGCTGAGCGCGGATTCGCGCGACTGCAGCTCCTCCAGCGCCTCCTGGCGCTCAGCCTGGGCGGCTTTCAGCTCCTGGAAGCGGGCGTACGCCTCCTGGCTGGCGGCGCGCACCTCGCGCTCCTTCGCCGCGATTTCGTCGCGCGCGGCTTCGATCTCGGCGCGCTGCTCCTCCAGTCGCTCGACCGCTTCGGCGACCTGTTCGCGCAGCGTCTCCACCCGTTCGACGACCGCGTCGTCGTAGCTCTGGATCTGGTTCAGGTATTCGGTCTGCGCTTCCATCTCCGACCAGTTCTCGGAATCGAGAACCGCGTTGACGAGATCGGGTGAGCCGGCTTCGTAGATCGCGACGAGCCGATCGCGCAGCACCCCGAGGGCGCGCTGCATCCGCTCGCGCACCTCCTCCAGGTGCGCTTCTTCGGACTCCAGCGCCGCAGTCGCCCGCTCGAGCTCGGCTTCCTTCGCGGCCAGCTCCGCCTCGATCGCTTCCTGTTCGGCCCGCAGGTCGGAGACTTCGCCCAGCATCGAGTCGATCGCCGCGTTCTGTTCGGCGATCGTCTCCGCCAGCTCGCTCTCCTGGGCGCGGACGTCTTCGAGCTTGTCGCGCGTTCTCTCCAGTTTCTCCCGCGGGTCGGCGGGAGCGCTCCCCGCCCACGAGGCAGCCGTCGCGCAGACGGCGGCGAGCAGCAGCACAGCGAAGATCAGGGCACGGCGGCGAGCCACGCTCGTGGAGGAGGCAAACTGCACGGCGGCGCAGGCTAGCGAAGCGCCTGCGCCGCTCCAGAAGGGGTCGATAACCCGCAACTTTCCTTGCAGTTGCAGGACTTTTCAGGCGCGCAGACTAGCTTTCGCCCGCCCGAGCCCCGGCACTGATCTTCATCGCGAAGAGGACGATCGCGACCGAGGTGGCGAGGTTGAGGCTGGAGACGCCCTCGCGCATCGGGATGGAGATCCGCGCCTCGGCGCGCTCGAAGACCTCGCTGCTGAGCCCGTGCCGCTCGGTGCCGAAGGCGAGGACCGCGCGCGGCGGCACCTCCCCGGGAGCCAGCTCCTCCCCCTCCGGGTCGATCGCCAGCAGCGGCCGGTCGCTCCGCGGCAGCGACTCCACCGAGGCCACCGGCAGCGCGAACTGCAGGCCGGCGGCGCCGCGGACCGCATCGGCGTGCCACGGGTCGTTCTCGCCGGTCGTGATCAGGGCGGCGGCGCCCGCGGCGGCGCTGACCCGGATGCAGGCGCCGATGTTGCCCATGTTGCGCGGGTCCTCGAGCAGCACCGCCGGCGCCGGCGCCGGGTCGGCGAGGGCGGCGTCGAGGTCGACCTGAGGCCGGCGGGCGATCGCGACCACCCCGGTGTGGGGCACCAGCGGCACCAGGTCGGCGAGGGTCTCCCTGTCGACGATCTCGAGGCGCTCGCCGATCCGCCCGGCCAGGTCGGGCGCCAGCTCCGCGGCCATCGATTCCAGGGCGGCCGGGTCCACCGCCACGCCCTCGACCAGCTCGGCGCCGAAGCGCAGCGCGTGCTTGAGGGCGTGGAAGCCCTCGACGACGGTCAGCTGGGGATCGCGGCGCGCGGTGCGGAAACGCACCGCGCGTTCGTGCTCTTGACGGCCCATCGGCGCATCATTGCGTGAGCAGCGGAGCCTCCGCCAGCTGGTTGCGGCCGCCGGCCTTGGCCAGGTAGAGAGCCTTGTCGGCCCGCCCCAGCAGGTCGTCGATGCTCTCGGAGTAGTCCCAGCGGGCGAGGCCGGCCGAGCAGGTCTGTCCCATCGGGGTAGCCATCCGCAGCCGTTCGACGATCTCCGTCGCCTGCTCGGTGCTGGTGTCGGGAAGCAGGACCAGGAACTCCTCGCCGCCGAAGCGGACGATCGTGTCCTCCGCCCGCAGGCAGGAATCCCAGGCGCGGGCGCAGGCGCGCAGGACTTCGTCGCCGGCGAGGTGGCCGTGGCTGTCGTTGTATTTCTTGAAATGGTCGATGTCGAGGATCGCGACGCAGAGGGGCGAGAGGGCGCGGCGAGCGCGGGCCATCTCCCGCGGCAGCTGCTCCTCGAGGGCGCGGCGGTTGGGCAGGCCGGTGAGGCTGTCGCGGCGCGCCATGTCCTGGACCTGCCCGAGCAGTTCCTCGCGTTCGGCCTCGATCTGCTTGAGCTGGGTGACGTCGGCGGCGCGGGCGTAGATCATCGACTCGTCCGGGGAGAGCTGCGAGCTCCAGCGCAGCCAGTGCCAGGTGCCGTCCTTGGCGAGATGGCGGTTTTCGAAGTTGAGGGTTTCGATCCCTTCGAAGAGGGCGGCGGCCTCGGCTTCGGTGCGCTCGCGATCCTCGGGGTGGACGCGCTCGACGAAGGGAACCGAGCGCAGCTCGTCGAGGGTGTAGCCGAGGTTCTTCGTCCAGGCGTCGTTCAGCTCGACGAAGTAGCCGTCCATGTTGGCGGTGCAGAGCATGTCGCGGGATAAATCGAAGAAGTGGCGGGCGCGCTCGTCGGCGCGGGCGCGGCGGGCGACGACCGCGGTCGTCAGCAGCATCACCACGGTCAGCGCGATCATGGTGAAGAGCCAGCGGGTGAGGGGCGAGTAGCCGGCGGTGTTTTCGACCAGCAGCAGCACGACGGCGTTGACCAGCAGCAGCCAGCCGAGGTGGACGGCGGCGACCCGGCGGGGGAAGAAGTAGGACGAGACCAGCGTCGTCCAGACGAAGATCGTCCCGTACTGGCCGACGGCGATGCCGCTCTCGTAGATCAGCAGCCCGGCCGCCGCGACGACGGCGGCGAGGATGGCGTGCGCCGCGCGGGGCGGAAATCGGTCGGCGAGAAAGAAGGTGGCGATGCCGGAGATCGCCATCGCCAGCGCGGTGAGGCTGAGGGCCACTTCGTCGGCGCCGCTCGGGTGCGGCAGGATCAGCGAGAGGCAGACGAGCCCCGCCCCGGCGACGAGGACCGCGGCGGCGGCTTTGATCGCGGTGGTGCCGGCGGGCCGGAGGCTTACCCGATTTTCGGGATGCTGCATGGGGCCAGCATCGGCAAACTCCGATGTCTTCTTTAGGGACGCACCACCTGGAACTGGCTCATGAACCCGTGGTCCTCGTGGTCCAGCATGTGGCAGTGGATCACGTATTTGCCGGGGTAATCGGCGAAGTGGCCGGCGAGGAGGATCCTTTCGTTGGGGAAGACGAAGAACGTCTCCTTGAGGCAGTCTTCCCAGGGCGGCACCGGCCTGCCGTCGCGCTCCAGCAGGTACCAGTCGGTGTGGTGCAGGTGCATCACGTGGGCGACGCTGGTCCTGTTGACGATCTCCCAGGTCTCGGTGGTGCCGAGGCGCGGGTAGGCGTCGCAGTAGGCGGGGTTGAAGGTGCGGCCGTTGATCCGCCAGGTGGGCTTGAAGAAGCCGCCGATCGTGATCGTCCAGCGGTGGTCGGGCTCGCGCTTCGCCTTACGGGCCCAGGCGGGGAGCGGGCGGAGGTGGCGGGGCACCTTGGTGCGGTCGGGGAGGCGCTCGCCGCCGACCCGGAACTGCATCAGCGCGCCGCTGTAGGTGCGGGCGCCGGCGGTGTTGCGGCCGGCGTGGCGGGGGCTGCTGCGCAGCTCGACGGTCTCCCCCCTGGCGCGGGCGAAGTCGACGACGACCTCGACCCGCTCGCCGGGGCCGAGCAGGATCTCCCGCCGCCGCACCGGCTTCGGCATCAGCCCGCTCTCGGTGGCGATCTGGATCATCGGCGCGCCGTTGGAGAGCTGCAGGTTGTAGCTGCGGAAGGCGGAGACGTTGAGGATGCGGAGGCGGTAGCGGCGCGGGTCGACCCGGTGGTGGGGCATATAGGCGCCGTTGACGAGGACGGTCTCGCCGAGGATCCCGTCGGACGGGGGGCGGCGGTCGGTGAAAGGGTCGGTGAGCTGGTTGCGGCGGTCGAAGGTGCGGTCGCCGATCATCAGCGGCAGGTCGCGCTCGCCCGAGGGCAGCGGCAGCGAGGAGTCGAGGTCGTCGTCGACGATCCACATCCCCGCCAGGCCGCGCCAGACGTTGGGCGCGGTCCGGTCGAGGCGGTGGTCGTGGTACCACTGGAACGAGGCCCGTTCGGGACGGCCGTCCTCGACGAGGTCGTAGACGTAGGTTTTCCGGCCGCCCGGCTCGAGCAGGAGGTCGTTGCCCTGCGCGCGGGCCGAGAGGCCCTGGGGGATGCGGCAGAAGTAGGAGACCGGCTGGCGCCTGGTCAGCCCGCCGGGCTGGCCGTCGAACTGGGTGCGGTTGTGGCCGCCGTGGAGGTGGACCGAGAGCTCGCCCGCGCTCTCCGGCAGCTGGTGGTGGAAGGTGACCCGCGTCCGCTGCCCGGCGCGGCGGCGGATCGTCGGCCCCGGGAAGCTGCCGCCGAAGGTCCAGAGCCTGGTCTTCGGGCCGGGGAGGATCTGCTGCTCGGCCTCGCGGATCGGGATGCGGA